>VEOV01000292.1 GCA_012026855.1 Geobacter sp. | reverse complement strand
TGACCTGGGGCTGCGCCCCGAGGGGAAGGGGGGGGATGTGGCCGTTTCGCTCCGCTCTGCCGAGGTCTACTATGAGCTCTGGGGACAGTCGTGGGAGCGGGCGGCAATGATCAAGGCACGCCCAGTTGCCGGTTCAATTGCCCTGGGTGATGAGCTTTTGAAGCGAATTGAGCCTTTCATCCACCGGCGCTACCTGGATTACACCCTCATCGAAGATATGATGGCGATGAAAAAGAAGATCGATGCTTCACTTGTCCGGGAACGTGAGGGGGCGCAGAACATCAAGCTTGGCAAAGGCGGTATCCGGGAGATCGAGTTCTTTGTGCAGGCGCTGCAGCTGGTATATGCCGGTAAAAACCGCTCGCTGAGGGAGCGCAACACCCTCAAGTCGCTGCAACTGCTGAACAGTGCCGGGTTGGTCAGTGACGGGGATTACCGGGCGCTGGCTGACGCCTACCGGTTCCTGCGCACCGTGGAGCACCGGATTCAGGTGGTGCAGGAGCGTCAGACCCATAATCTGCCGGTAAAGGATGATGAGTTCCTGGCCCTTGCCCGGCGGTGCGGCTACACCTCCCCCGATGGCGCCGAGCGGTTCCGCAAAGAGCTGGAACGGCAGCGCTCCACCGTATCGGCCATCTACAGCACCCTCTTTCTTGACGGCGAAGAGAAGCTTAAGGAGGAGGTGCGGCCGGAGATCTATCACTTCTTTGACCGCAAGGCCGACAGCGATCTCCTCAAGGATATGCTGGCCGAGCGGCGCTTCCGGAACCCGGATACGGCCTATGAGCATCTGCTGCTGCTCCGGGACGGGCCGCCGCGGATCAATATGACGGAGCGGGCAAGAAGGACCCTGGAGAAGATAGGCCCGCCGCTTCTGCAGGAGGTCATGGCATCACCCGATCCTGACATGGCGCTGGCAAATGTGGAGCGTTTTCTCGCTGCGGTCGGTTCCCGCTCGACCATCTATGCCCTGCTGGCGGAAAACCGGGAAGTCATCAAGCTGATTGCGGCTCTGTTCGGCATGTCCGAATTCCTCTCCAAAATCTTTATCAATAACCCGGAGCTGCTTGATTGCATGGCATCAAGGGCTTTTGCCAGCGCTTTCAAGGAGCGGGAGGCGATGCAGGATGAGCTTGACGCACTGCTGGAGAGGGCAGCCGACCTGGAGGAGCGTCTTGACCTGCTGCGCCGCTACCGGGCAGAGGAGTTCCTCCGGATCGGCATGAACGATGTCTACGGCAAGCTCGGCCAGACAGAGATTGCCCTGCAGCTTACCTATCTGGCCGATACCTGCCTGAAGCAGGCGGTGCGCATTGCCGAGCAGGATCTGGCCCGGTTCGGCCGGCCCCGCTGGAAAGATACGGACGGAACCGAAAGGGATGCCGACTTTGCCATCATCGGCATGGGGAAAATGGGTGGGCTGGAGCTGAACTATCACTCCGATCTGGACATCATCTATATCTACGACCATCAGGGCTATACCAACGGTACCAAACAGATCAGCAACCATGAATACTTTGCCAAGCTGGGGCAAAAGATCATCATGATCCTGACCCTGCAGACCAGGGAAGGGTACGTCTACAAGCTGGATACCAGGCTGCGGCCGTCAGGCAACGCCGGACCGCTGGTTACCTCGCTGGACTCATTCAAGAGTTATCACCGTGAGGAGGCCCAGGTCTGGGAGCGGCAGTCGTTGACCAAGGCCAGGGTTGTTCTGGGCGGCGATGTGCTGGCAGACGGGATCAACGACATCATCCGGCATACGGTCTACGGCTTCAGTGCCGATGAGACGGTCAGGAGTGAGATTCATCGCCTCAGGATGAGGATGGAGAACGAGATTGCCCGGGAGAGCGACGGCAATTACAATATCAAGACCGGCCGCGGCGGCATGGTTGATGTTGAGTTCATGGTGCAGTACCTGCTGCTCAAACATGGCAAATCCCATCCCGAGATCCGGAGCAACAATACCCTGACAGCTCTTAAAGCCATGAGGAGTTCGGGCATACTGGAAGAGAGGGATTGTGATATGCTGATCAGTGGTTACAAGTTTTTGCGCCGGCTTGAAAACCGGCTGAGAATTGTCCATGACAACTCCATCAACGATCTTGGCGGCTCACAGGAGAGCCTCGATCTGCTCGCCAGAAGGCTGGATTATGATCCGAAGCTGCGTCATCCCGGTGAGCTGCTTATGAGAGAATATGGTGAAGTGACCGAAGGGATACGCTCAATCTACGATTGTGTCCTGGGTGAAGCGGCAACTTGACAGACAGGGGGAATAATGGAACTGCACGAAAATCTTAAAGCGCTGGGTGACAAGAAGACCGGCTACAGCTATGACCGGCCGGATGCCGGCCTGCTGGAGGCCTTTCCCAGTCCGTTCGCCCTGCCGGAGCGCAACCCGTGCGGCGCCGTCGGCACACTGCACATCGCCTGCCCCGAGTTCACCTGCCTCTGTCCCATGACCGGGCAGCCGGACTTCGGGACCATCATCATCGACTATCAGCCCGACCTGCTCTGTGTGGAGAGCAAGAGCCTCAAACTCTATCTCGGCTCTTTTCGGATGCATGGTGAATTCCACGAGGCCGGGGTAAACCGGATCTGCAACGACCTGGTAAGGCTGCTCGACCCGGTCTGGCTCACCGTTAAGGGGGAGTTTACCCCGCGGGGTGGGATTCCGTTCTGGCCGACAGCCGAGTACCGGCGCACACAAGCTATCTGATTAATCAGAGGAGTTCACAATGAAACAGGTTGTTATCGTCGGCGGCGGCATCTCCGGGCTGGCAACGGCATATCTCCTTAGGGAAAAGGCAAAGGCTGCCGAAGTCGCCATCGGCATTACGCTCATCGAGAAGGAGCGGGTCCCCGGCGGCAAGATTCGCAGCATCAAAGAGGATGGCTACCTGTGCGAATGGGGCCCCAACGGCTTTCTCGACAACAAGCCCCAGACCCTTGAGCTCTGCCAGGCGCTGCAGGTCGACAACCGGCTGATGAGGAGCAACGACAACGCCAGAAAACGGTTCATCTTTTCCGGCGGTATCCTCAACCGGCTGCCGGAAAACGGGCCGTCATTCCTGAAAAGTTCGCTCATCTCCTGGCCCGGAAAGCTGCGCCTGGCCATGGAGCCGTTTATCCCCCAGTACAGCGGCAGCGAGGACGAGACCCTGGCCGCCTTCGGCCGGCGCCGTCTCGGCGAAGAGGCGCTCAACAAGCTGATTGCTCCCATGGTGTCCGGCATCTTTGCCGGCAATCCCGAGACCATGTCGCTCAAGTCCTGTTTCCCGCGCATTGCCGAGCTGGAGGCCGAGTATGGTGGCCTGATCAAGGCGATGATCCGGCTGGCCAAAAAGAAGAAGGCCGATATTGCCGCGGGCAAGGTAGTGGCCTCGGCCGCCGGGCCTGGCGGAGTGCTGACCTCTTTCCGCGACGGCATCCAGACCCTGACCGATATCCTCACTGCCGAGCTGGGGATGACGGTCATTCGGTCGGGAGAGGAGACCATCAGCATTGCCAAAGGCGAGTCGGTCCCCTGGCGGGTCGTGACCGACAGGGGAGAATATTCCGCTGATGCGTTGATTCTGGCGACACCGGCATATGCCTCGGCATCGTTCCTCGACGGAGTTGATGCGGCCATCAGCGGCGTTTTGCGCCAGATACCCTACGCCACCATGACGGTTGCCTGCTTTGGCTACGAAAAAGAGAAAATCACCTATGACCTGAACGGTTTCGGCTACCTGATCCCGAAGCAGGAGAAACTCTCCACCCTGGGGACCCTGTGGGATTCCAGCATGTTCGACAACCGGGCGCCGGAGGGCAAAGTCCTGTTGCGCAGCATGATGGGGGGGGCCTGTTTTCCGGAGTACATCAACTTTTCCGATGCCGAGGTTGAGCAGCGGGTCAGATTTGACCTGGAAAAAACCATGGGGATCACGGCTGCACCATCATTCATCCGGATCTTCCGCCATGAAAAGGCGATTCCCCAGTACACCGTTGGCCATGGCAAACGGCTGGAGTCCCTGACAGAGCTTGTTGCCAGGCATGCAGGCCTGATTTTGACCGGCAATTCCTACCGCGGCATAGGTCTCAACGACTGTGTAGCCGCAGCCCACCGGGGGGCGGAAGAGGCGCTGGCACAGCTGCAATAAATATGTTTGTCGGCTGCAGCCCGTTGACAGGTCGCAGTCGGAGGTTATAGTTGGAACGCTAATTCATTTGTCGTCTTGCACTCCATTGAAAACCGGAGCTTTGTGACAATTGCTTCCCGCTACATAACTTCATTGCTGCTGACCGCAGTATACCTGCTGATCACCCTGATGCCGCTTGCACCGTTGGCAATGCATTCCAAGAGGGTTGCCTACGCAATCAGTGGTGAGTGTTCCGGCGATTGTGCCATCTGCGGCTGTTCCGCGGAGCGAAGCGCTACCCGGACTTGCTGCTGCTGGCAGAAGAAGCTGGCCAGGCAGGCGGCAGACAGCTTTCGCAAGGGCAGCGCCGGCAATCAGCAGCAAGCATCTGCCAGGGTAGCTGCCCCTTCCTGTTGCACCAAGCAGCAGGCACACTGCGATAATGATGACCAGCCTGCCGGAGAAGCCGGGGCAGAAGCCGCAAAAACGGCAACCGGCAGTCAGCTGGCGGTCATCACTGCCTGCCCCTGTGGCAGTGCCAAGCATTTCGCCCTTCATGGTCTGGAAAATATTCAGCATTACCCCTTTATCTACGCAGTCAATATTTCGCGTGCCATTTCCATCCAGTTCTGTGCAACCCTCCCGGCTCAGCTGAGCTCCCGTGACAGCGAGCCGCCAGACCCGCCCCCCAGGCTATCTCTCCTCAGCTGAACAAACGCCGTAATTTACTGCCGTCAGGCCTGGCGCCACTCTGTTAATCACGAATTGAACCTGGCAGAGCGTCTCGCCCGTTTATTTGCGCATCTTTCGTCTCCTCGCAAGGGCTGCATTGCACACCCCTTTGCCAGAGGCGTACCTGCGGCGCTTTTGAGCTGAATGAAAACCTGATAAAGTTGATACTATAATTAAATCAATATTTTAAAGGAGTATTCCTGTGAAGATATTTTGCAAGCACTGCCTGTCTGCAATCATTGTGCTGATCCTGACCATGTTCCTTGCCGCTTGCGGCGGGTCAGGCGGTTCCTCTGTGCCAACCACAACGGTTAACGGCATCGTCATGGCCGGGCCGGCAGCCGGCACCTCGGTTACTGTCAAAAACGCCGGCGGCGCTGTAGTTGCCGGTCCGGTACTGACCGCCGCAGATGGTTCCTATACGGTGGCCATTCCGGACGCCTCCCTTGCCAATGACCTGATATTTGAAGCAACTGGCGGCACGTTTTCCGATGAAGCGACCTCGGCAGCCGGTGTAACCCTCGGAACGTTCTCGGCACATGTAGCGGCGGGAACTCTGGCGGCAGGAACAAATGTTACCATTGATCCCGCAAGCACGATCATTCGCGAGCTTGTCATGGCGGGGATGGCGCGCACCGCGGCAGTGACGGCCTTTAACACGGCCTTTGGCTTTACGCCTGATGCTGCGGTGAAACCTGTTTTTGCCGGCATCTCCACTGCAGCGACAACTGCACAGAGACTGGCCGGTCTGCGTGCGGCAGCTTTCAGCCAGCTGACCAAAGATCTGGGCATACCGGCAGCCAAACAGCATGAGCTGATTCTGGCCCTGGCAGAAGATCTTGCCGATGGCACGCTTGATGGGTTGAAAACCGGCGGCACAGCCGTATCGACGGCATCGGCAACAGCTATCCCGGCTGATATAGGCAATCGCTTTGCCAATGCCTTGATGACGTTCCAGACCAGTAACCTGAATAAATCAAAGCTGACCCCTGATAAAATCGGAGCGCCGGTATTTACCAAAAAGGCACTGACCGCCAATTACACGGTTGAATATCTGCCCGGCACCACCGCCGCTGCCATAGGGAAAACCACCTTCAGGATCAAGCTTGCCAATCGCGCTGACGGTACTGCGGCCAGCGGTAAGACGGTGACTTTGCGGCCGTACATGTACATGGCCACCAAGAGCCACACTACTCCGATGGAATCGGTGGTTGACAACGGCGATGGCACCTACAGCTGCACCGTTTATTACGTAATGTCCACTGCCATGAATGGCGTTTCCATGGGGGTCTGGACCCTGACTGTGACCATTGACGGCACAGAGTCGGTGGTGTTCTATCCTGTAGTCGGCATGCCCATGGGGGGTACTTCTGTTGCCAAGCTGCTCGGGGTTAATGATGCTATCATGGGGATGGCCGGTCTGGAAAAACGTACCTGGTTCCTTTTCAATGACGGCCTGATGTCAGGTATGGGGGGGAGCTACAGTTTCAAACTCTTCCTGGCAACCAAGGAGATGGGCGCCATGCTTACTTTTCCTGCGGTCAAGGTTGGCGACACCCTCAAGAACCAGAATGCGGCTGACTGGGTGGTGAACACCATTACTGTCGAGGTCTCCACTGACAAGACAACCTGGGTAACTGCCACAGACACCGGCTCCGGTCACTGGACTGCAGCGGGTCTGACCGGCCTTACATCCGGAACTGCGGCAAACATTTATGTCAGGTTGACTGTCAACGGGGAGCAGAAGACCACTGACGGGGTTGCAGTCGCCGGCGTCAACGGTTACCAGACTTTTTCCATAACCCCGATGTGACGCTTATGAACTATTCCATGCATATTTTTATTGCGGCAGCCCTCTGTGCGGGGGCTGCCACCCTTTCTCCGTCATTGGCCGAGGCGGGTTCCTGCTGTGGCGGCGGTTCTGGCGGCGCCCTCACCGTACCCAGGTATGCCAGTGCCGTGGCCGATCTCTCCTTCGACAGCGAGCTTTATGACGGTTTCTGGAACCAGAACGGCAGACACGTCAGTGATCCGCCGGGATCCGATCTGCGTCAGTACCGGGCCACTGTCGGTTATGCCCAACGCTTTGCCACGGATTGGACTGCCGGCGTCTCCCTGCCCTATGCCTGGAATGACACCCGCTACTCAGGGCTGACGTCTAAAAGTGAAGTCCTTGGCGATACCGCTCTGACCGTCTCCTATGACCTCTTTGAGGACAAGTCAGCATGGCGGGTCTATGACCTGAAGGACATGGCTCCGGCAGTGACTGTCGGCCTGGGGCTGCTTGTGCCCACCGGGATTTCCCCCTATGACGATGTCGGCAGCAGTTTCGACGTTACCGGCCGCGGCTTCTATCGTCTTGACGGCACCCTGCTGATTGAGAAAACCATTCAGCCATGGAGTGTTTCACTGGCATCGGCCTATGGCAAATACCTGGAGCGAGCCGTCAACCGGGAGTACGGCAAGTATGTTGAGCCTTACCACAAGGAACTTGGCGACCGTTTCACTACGTCGCTGGCTGTGAGCCGCTCCTTTTACATCGGCACCGGTGGCGATACCATCATGACAACCCTGTCCTATGCCTATCTGAATGAGGCCGATGCCAGCTACAACGGCAAAGCTTCCCCGGACAGCGGCTTCACCAAACAATCCCTGGGAGCAATGCTTGCCTACTCCAGCACCGACCATGACTGGGGCTTGCGGCTTGGGTGGAATCACGCCGTACAGCAGAGTGGCTGGGGGGAAAATTTCCCGACCACTGATGTCTACACTCTGGGGGTGCGCTATGTATTTCGCTAGGCTTTCCTGTGCGCTTATCTTCTGTCTGCTGCTGGCTGGCTGCGGCAATAATCTGCTGCCGTCGGAGAGTGACAGGCGTCCTGCTGTGCAGGCCGGCACGGTCGGGCCCGGAGTCGGCCAGTCAGCGCCGGACTTTACGGTCAGCAGCAGCCAAGGGGTGCCGGTTTCCCTTGCCGCCGCCCTGTCCGGCCGGAAGGGGATTGTGCTCTATTTCACCATGTGGTGCCCGATCTGTGACAGCCATATGAACAACATGCGGGCAACTGTTGCGCCGCTTTTCCCGGAGGTCGGTTTCTATCTGGTTGATTATGTTTCCGGCTCGGTCACTGATGCGGCCAATGCCGCTGCTGTAAACGGCTATTCCGGAGGGCTCTACACAACCCTTGCTGATCTGGGGCAGGCCATGCTCAATAATTATCAGGCGACCATGGGGACGACGGTAGTGATTGACAGCAGCGGGATTGTCAGGCTGAACGAAGATTATCGTGACGGTAAAAACCTGCAGGCGGCATTAACCGCTCTGCCATGATCGGCAGAACCATGGGGGATTTAATTGTGAAAATTGCCGGAAGAATCTTCTGTATCAGCGCGTTGCTGCTGTCTGTTCTCAGCAGTTACGTTGCTGCCGAGAGCGATATCGAAGCGCAGCGCTCATGCAACTATTGCGGCATGGACCGCAAAGCCTACGGCTACAGCCGGATGGTGGTGGTGTATGACGATGGTGCGCAAGTCGGCACCTGCAGCCTGCACTGCACGGTCACAGAGCTGAAGGCGAGCGGTGGTCGCAAGGTCAAGGCTCTGCTGGTAGCTGATCGCGATACAAGAAAGCTGATTCCTGCCGAAAGTGCAATCTGGGTAATGGGGGGCCGGTAATAGGGGGTGTTGGCAC
>VEOV01000163.1 GCA_012026855.1 Geobacter sp. | reverse complement strand
CGGCGTTGAGGTCATCAAGCGCGATTGCCCTGTTGAAATTTGCCAGAGCCTCGGCGGTGCGGTTGGCAGCAAGAGCTACCTGGCCAATGCCAAGAAATGCTTTGGTGTGCAGCGGATTAAGCTGCAGTATTTTCGTAAAGATTGCCCCGGCTTCAGGATAGTTTTCCTGATTGAGAAGCTGTTCCCCTTTGGCGGACAGCTCTTCTACTGATGGCTCCTTGACTGCAGGCACAACAGCTGGTTTTACCGGTTTTGACTCCGGGCGGGCCGCCGCCGGAGCAGGTTTCGATTTCTGAAACACCTGTTTTCCCGGTGTTTCCGGTTTTTCAACCAGCTCAGGTTTTTTACGGTAGTAAAAGCTGCCGCCATGGATATGGCGTTCAAATCCGGTTGAAATGTGGGAAAGGGTTTCCGAGTGCCCAAGGAAAAGGTGGCCGCCGCTGTTCAATGACCCGGCAAAGGTTTCGAGCAGTTTGCGGATCGTGGCAGTTGTGAAGTAAATCATCACATTACGGCAAAAAATCGCGTCGAATTTCTCATTAGACGGCGAAAGGTCAACCTGAAGATTGAGATAGGAAAAGTCCACCAGACTCTTCACTTCATCCTTGACGACGTAGCTTTCGCCGATCGTAGTAAAATACTTCTCCAGATAGCTCTTCTCGGTCACACGAACTTTCCAGGCCGAATAAACGCCCTCCCTGGCTCTCTTCAAGGAGCGGCTATTGATGTCAGTGGCAATGATCCTGATATCCCGTTTCTTCCAGTCAGGCACCGACTCCATGATTGCCATGGCGATGGAGTAAGCTTCCTCCCCGGTTGAGCAGCCGGCAGACCAGATTCTAATCTTCTCCGGCCGGGTTTTAAATACAAGCTCCGGCATGATGCTCTGCCGCAATGCGTCAAAATGGGCATGATAGCGGAAGAAGAAGGTCTCACCAACCGTCAGGTGCTGCAGGAGCTTCTGCAACTCCCCTCTGGCGTCCATATTTTTACGCAGGTATTCAAAGTAGTCGCTGTATGAAGCTATGCGCAGCGCAGACATGCGGCTTTCCAAGCCACGCTGCAGGACCTTGATGTTGCGGCGCTCGAAGTGCAGACCACTATGTTGAATGAGGAAATCGTGAAATTTCTGATGCTCTTCACCGGTCAGGGCAGTAGGCTTCAGTGCAATGCCACGGCGGCGCACCCCTGAGGAAAGCAGTTGTATGTCTTCGCGCAGCCTGCCGAGGTCAATCGGTTTGCAGATGAAATCAAAAAGGTAGGGGAGTTCAAATTCAAGTTCCGGAAAATCGGAAATCACGATAACCGGCGTATTGCGCGCGGCCGGACTTCTCTGCAGGCGGTCGAGCATCTCGATGGCGGCCAGTTCCGGCATGCCGACTTCGATAATCAGGAGATCAATGGCTTTATCAATGATCTGGCTTACAAAATCGCTCTTGTCACAGCAGCAGACGACCTCGTGCCCCTCGGTGCGCAGGAATTCGCTGATGACCTTGCACAGTTCCGGGCTATGGTTCTTGACGTAGATTTTCAGGGGGCCAGTCCCCATCTATTTCTCCTCGAGCAGCACAACACTGTAGGCGGCAATCCCCTCCTGCCGGCCGGCAAAACCCAGTTCCTCGGTAGTTGTCGCCTTGACATTGATCCGGTCAACGGGTGTACCGAGAGTGAGCGCAATGTTTTCCCGCATGGCGGCAATATGTGGCGCCAGCTTTGGCCGCTGTGCCACAATGGTGGCATCCAGATTGCCGATGCCATACCCCTTGCCTGCTGCCAGAGCCATCACATGGGCCAGCAGTTTCAGACTCGATGCCCCTTTGTAGGCCGGATCGGTGTCCGGAAAATGCCTGCCGATATCCCCTTCACCAATTGCCCCGAGAATTGCATCGGAGATGGCATGCAGCAGCACATCGGCATCGGAATGGCCGAGCAGACCGGTGTCGTGGGGGATTTCAACCCCGCCGAGAATCAGTTTGCGCCCGGTTACCAGGCGGTGTACGTCGTAGCCATGTCCAATGCGCATATATCTGTTTGCACCTTTCAGTTTTTAAGAAATGCCTCAGCCAGGACCAAATCTTCCGGCGTCGTAATCTTGATGTTGCGATAGTCGCCAATAACGATATGCACCTTCTTGCCGGTACGCTCCAGCAGCGATGCATCGTCAGTACCGATAAAACCTTCAGCCTCGGCGGTTTCGTGGGCATGGCGGATAATGCCGTATCTGAAAGTCTGGGGCGTCTGGGCCAGCCAGAGGGAATCCCTCGGCGGCGTTGAGATGACAAAGGCCCCCTTGACGATTTTTACCGTGTCCTTGGCCGGCACAGCCACCAGCGCGCCATCATGTTCAGCAGCAAGTTCGACCGACCGACGCACCACATCCAACGGCACCAAAGGCCTGACGCCGTCATGAATGACAACGATGCCGGCAGTAGACATGGCAACCGCCCGCAGGCCATTAAGCACTGAATTCTGCCGCTCGGCACCTCCGGCAATTATCTGTCTTACCTTGGTGATGCCGTATTTTTCCACAACATTGTCCCGGCAGTAGTCAATCTCCTCCTGGGGCACAATCGGGTATATTTCATCAATAAAATCAGCCTGTTGAAACAGTTCCAGCGTGTGGGCCAATATCGGTTTGCCGGCCAGGTGCAGATACTGCTTGTTTATGGATGCCCCCATCCTTTTCCCCATGCCTGCGGCTGGCACCAGAGCAATTGTCTTCACGGGCACTCCTTGTTTTCAGACTTACGTAACAGCAACAAAATCCTCAAGCTCCACCAATCCGGCCTGCCGAGCCCACTCTCTTATGCCTGCCCGCGCCCCGCGGGTACCGACCGTTACCAGCAGTTTACCGTTGCCAGGCCCTATCTCACCGGGAGGGACGACCGTTGCACCATGAAGTACTTTACCATGTTTTTTCGGATCAACATCCACCCAGCGGACCACCTTAAGCCCCTCTGCTGCCAGGAGCCGCTGCCAGGCACGCCCCTCCTTGCCGGCGCCGGCCAGGGTAACCTCGGTAACCCCCTGCAAAAAGCCGCTGGCCAGGTGATGCAACTTGCATCTCCTGAAGGCTTCACCGGAATATTCAGCCATCGTCCTGGTGGCGCGCTCCGGTCTATCGCGCCAGTAAACAAGCGGCTCCGCGGTTCTGGCGAATTTGACACCCGCCGCAGCCATTCGCAGCCAGAGATCATAATCCTCTGCCCACCCCATGTCCCGGTAACCGCCAACGCCGGTCACAACATCCTTTCTGAACATTACTCCCGGATGGACAAAGGGTGACTCGACAAAAATGTCGGCCATGATCTGTTCATGGCTGAGGAGTGAGTTCTGCCACTCCTCATAAGCCAACATGCCGATTTTGAGCTGTTGCCGCGGAAAGTGGCAGAAAGAAGCAGCAACCAGGCCGAGCCCGCCATCAGCAGTCATCAGCGCCAGTTGCTTGGCCAGCCGCTGCGGATGGCAGATATCATCCCCATCCATACGGGCCACCAGGGGCGCCCGGCAAAGCGCCAAGCCCTTATTAAGGGCAGCCACAAGACCTTTGCCCCGGTTCTGCACAACCTGCACCCGCGGATCTGCTGCAGCAGCCGCCAGAATGGCAGCTGTGCCGTCAGTGGAACCATCGTCCACCGCCAGCAGCTCCCAATCGGTAACAGTCTGTGCTTTAAGCGATACCAGTGCTGCCGGCAGAAAACGCTCTTCGTTTCTTACCGGCATCAGGATGGAAACCGCAGGACTACTCACCTGCGGCCAGCTCCCTCAGCTCCTGGGGGAGCCGTTTGGGCTTCATCCGGTCATTGACGCAGACCAGGGTCACCTTTGCCTCCACCAGCAGCCTGCCCTCTGCAGCCATTAACAGCCTCTGGCCCATGATAAAGGAGGTGTTGCCGGCAGACAGCAGAACCGTTTCGACTTTTACCAGATCATCGAGCCTGGCCGGAGCACGAAAATCAAGCTCCATTCTGACCACCGGAAAAACCGTCCCCTCGGCGTGAAGTTTCTGCACCGAGAGTCCGCGTTCCCTGAAATATTCGGTCCTTCCACGTTCGAAAAACCCGAGATACCGGCCATGATAGACAACTCCACCAGCATCGGTATCCTCGTAATATACCCGAAATTCCATTAACGTCCTCTTTATTTTCAAACAGTGTTACATATTTTACTATTTCTGTCCACGGGAAACTAGTAACCAATTTAAATGAATATTCAAATGGTTTGCCTTATATGTTAAGCTGAATCATAGTTATTATTTGCACTTGGCTCACTTTCTTTGCTAACCGGGGTTAAGGAGAAGAGATGTTCTCAGACACCAGATTCAACAAGCATTGGAAGCAATTATTCATCCATCCGGGGCTAATGCTGATAATCTGCCTGTCGCTGGCGGCGCTTGTTTTGGGTCATGGTCTGGCCAGCGCCGCTGATGCCACCCTGAGCGTAACGCTTCTCGGCAAAGGGGGCGGTTCGGTCAACAGCAGTCCGACGGGCACCAATCCGGTCGGCATTGCCTGTGCCAGCGGGGACAGCAACGGCTGCAGCACGACCTTCACCAGCGGTACACCGGTTACCCTGACCGCTCTTGCCGACTGGAAATCGGTTTTTACAGGCTGGAATGCCTGCAGCGGCACCGGTGACTGCCTCATTACAATCAATGACAACACCGCTGTTTCAGCCACCTTTGCCGTCAACGGCCAGGCAACTGTTCTCGGCCACACCCTTACTGAATACGGCAGTCTGCAGGATGCCTACGATAAAGTCGTGACCGACTACAGCACTGTTGCGGCCCATGTCTATACGTTTATTGAAAATGTGACCCTGAACAGGCTACTCACCGTCACCTTTGCTCTCGGCAAGGGCGACATGTATCTCACCCCGCAGGGTTACACCACCCTGCAGGGGAGCCTGACCGTAGCCAATGGCACCGCCATAATCAGCAACCTGATCATCAAGTAAGCCTGCTATCTTTCCCTTATTTGCGAGTAACCCATGAACATTGAACAGATGAAGCTTGTCCTGAAGGAGATCATCACCAAGACCGACCTGACCCCCTGCGTGGTCGGCCACCGCGGGGTCGGCAAGACTGCCGGCATCATCCAGGTCTGCCGGGAGATCGAGCGGCGCTATGTGCCGCTGCGCCTGGGACAGATGGAGGTCGGCGACCTGGTCGGCATCCCCTACCGGGAGGGGGAGATCATGCACTGGTCGCGCCCGTCCTGGTGGCCAATGGAGAGCGATGCCCCGGCGGTGGTGCACTGCGACGAGCTGAACCGGGCCCAGCAGGAGGACACCCTGCAGGCGATTTTCCAGTTTGTGGAGCCCCCTCTGTCAGGCTCGGGCAGGGGGCTGCACACCCACCGGCTCCACCCGAAGCACAAGGTTATCGTCACCATCAACCCGCCTGACGGCACCTACCAGGTTACCCCCCTGGATCGGGCGCTGATCGACCGGATGGTCATGCTCTACGTAGAGAGCGATTACCACTGCTGGGCGCGCTACGCCTCCGGAAGCGGTTTTGACGGCTCAGTGCAGGAATTTCTCGCGGCCAACCAGAACCTGCTGGCCCACGACACCCCCCCAATGGAGATGGTGGCCACACCATCGGAGCGGGGCTGGGAAATGGTCAGCATTCTGCGCAGCAACTGCCGCTTTCCGGCAGAGCTGGAGATGGAGGTTTATGCCGGTATCGTCGGTCAGGAGGCGGCCATCGCCTTTCTCCGCTGGCAGAAGGAGACCCGCGAAAGACCGGTGACAGGGGCAGAACTGCTGGAGAACTGGGAAGCTGTGGCAAGCCGGGCCGGGCGGCAGCGGGAGGACCAGCATGCCGCCACCATCAGCAGCCTGCTGGCCCATCTCAAAGACGCGCCGCCTCTGGAAGCCGTGGCAGAGGAGAGCCTGGTCGCCTACATCGATCTG
Source organism: Geobacter sp. (assembly GCA_012026855.1). Classification (GTDB taxonomy): domain Bacteria; phylum Desulfobacterota; class Desulfuromonadia; order Geobacterales; family DSM-12255; genus VEOV01. Next base: position 84 of record VEOV01000163.1, on the reverse strand, counting down.
CTCCCCCGCGACCTGCGCTTTGCCCTGGTCAAAAGCCTGCTGACCATCCCTCCGGTTGCTGCGGCCCTTGCCAAAGACAAATAT
>VEOV01000050.1 GCA_012026855.1 Geobacter sp. | reverse complement strand
GCTCCAGGGTAACGTAGAGATCGGCGCCACGGGCCAGCGCCCCGGCCTGGTTAAGGGCATGGACTTCGGCGTGGGGGGTACCGGCCTTTCTGTGCCAGCCCTCGCCGACAATGCGGCCATCACGGACGATAACGCAGCCGACCGCCGGGTTGGGGGAGGTCTTCCCCACCCCTTTGCGCGCCAGCAACAGCGCCCGGGCCATCAACTTTTCGGGGCTGCCCTTCAAGCGTCGCTCCCCTTCTTCCTGCTTTTGGCAGTGCTCTTGTCGCCGTTTTTCAGGAGGTCCTGCAGCTCGCTCATGAATTCGTTGATATCCCGGAAAGAGCGGTAAACCGAGGCAAAGCGGACATAGGCGACCTCGTCAACGCCGTGCAGCTCGTTCATGATCCACTCGCCGATGACAGTACTGGAGACCTCTTTCTCACCGCTCTCCAGCAGCCGCCCCTCAAGCCGTGCCGCCATATCCTCGATCAGGTCGATGGAGACCGGCCGCTTCTCGCAGGCCTTTTTCATGCCCGAGATGACTTTACCCCGATCGTAGGCCTCCCTGCGGCCATCCTTTTTCTGAATCAGCGGCAGCACCTCTTCGACCCGTTCATGGGTGGTAAAACGGCGACTGCAGGATTCGCACTCACGGCGGCGGCGAATGACCGAACCGTCCCGGTCAGGACGGGAGTCGATTACCTTTGTATCGTTAAAGGAGCAGAACGGACATTTCATGCAGCTGATTCCCCCTCGTCACTCTTGACAAACTTGACTACCTCCAGGCCCGATTCGGCGATCATCTCGGCGGCAAGGGTGTCGGCATAGCCGTTCTCAAAGACGACCCTTTTGATGCCGGCATTGATGATCATCTTCGAGCAGATGATGCAGGGCATGGTAGTGCAGTAAAGAGTGGCCCCGTCAATGTTGGTGCCATGCTTGGCCGCCTGGATAATGGCATTCTGCTCGGCATGCAGCCCGCGGCAGAGTTCGTGCCGCTCACCCGAGGGCACCCCGAGTTTCTCCCGCAGGCAGCCGACATCGAGGCAGTGGGCAATGCCTGTGGGGGTCCCGTTATAGCCGGTTGCCAGGATGTTCTTCTCCTTGACCAGCACCGCCCCCACCTGGCGACGCAGACAGGTGGAGCGTCTGGCGACCAGATGGGTTATCTCCATGAAGTACTCATCCCAGGTAGGGCGTCTCATCTTGAACCTCCATTAACAGCTTGCAAAGATAGCGGATAAAGCCTGGCGGGTCAAGAATTCACGCCGCTCTTGACATCGCCGCACTTCAGCACCATACTCTGCGACCATGAACCCTGAAGTTATCCTGGCAAAGTACTTTTCCCCACTGGCACTGCCGGTCATTCTGCTGCACAGCAGGGCTGTAGCCGACAAGGCCCTGCAGATAGCAGCGTCATACGGCAAACCGGTTGATCTGCAATTCATCGAAGAGGCGGCCATGCTGCACGACATCGGCGTTGCCATGACCGATGCCCCTTCCCTGGACTGTCACGGCACGGCGCCATACATCTGCCACGGTGTCATTGGCCGTGAAATTCTCGAACGGGAGGGGCTCCCCCGCCATGCCTTGGTCTGTGAGCGGCATATCGGTGTAGGCTTGACAGTGGCAGACATCAGGCAGCAGAACCTCCCCCTCCCCCTGCGCGACATGCTGCCTGAGTCTACGGAGGAAAGGATCATTGCCTGCGCCGACCTGTTCTATTCCAAGAAGAAGACCAACCTGACTACGGCAAAAAGCATCGAAAAAATAAGAGTGGAACTGGCCAGGTTCGGCGAGGGGAAAGTAGCCATTTTTGACTCGTGGCTGCGGGAGTTTTCGGTTTGCAATTGCACAGGTGAAGTTGTATAAGTTTTTCAAGGAGTGATTGCATGAAAAAGTTTCGCACACCATTATTGATACTGACTGCGGCAACACTTGCCGCCTGCGGCAGCAACTTCGAATGGTTTCCCAAAGTGGAGGATACCGCAGCTCCGGTTATCACTGCTACCATCAGCGGCAAAACCATTTTCAACAATTCAACTACCCACGTGTCAACTCTGCCGGCCAACGTCACTTTTTCCGCCACCGAAGCGGCAACCATCTACTACACCACTAACGGCACGGATCCGACAACAGCGTCTGCGTCAATTGCCTACCCTGCCCAGGTTACCGGTCCTTCCATAACATTGACCGACACTATTCTGAAATTCTTCGGCATCGATAAATCCGCAAGCAAAAACAGTTCAACCATTTCATCCGGCACAATCAAGTCGCCCTAGGAGCCTGTCAGCTTTTTTACAGCGGCTTCCGATACCCTGACTATCTCTGCGGCACTTTTACCCGAAAAATCAAGGGGCGCGCCGAAGATCACCCGCACCGCCCCTTTTTTCGGCCAGTTGGCCCCCCTCGGCATGACCTCTTCAAGCCCTTTGATGGCGACCGGAATAACCGGAATCCCCAGTTCCTGCACCATCACCCCCAGCCCCTGGCGAAACGGCAGCAGCGTGCCGTCTTCAGTCCGCTCCCCTTCAGGGAAGAGCAGCAGCGAATTGCCGCGATCGACCAGACGCCCCATATGCTGCATTGAAGCGCGAAAGCCCGACGACTGCGGCAGCGGGAAGACACTCATCAAAATGGCACAGTATTCAAAAGCGGCTCTTTTCCAGAGTCTCATCAAGGGAGCAACCGCCCCCGGGAAAAAGAACTCGGCCCAGGCGGCAGTGGCTGTCCGGTAACGCAGCTCCGGCGGCAGGGCAAACATGATGGTCGGCTGGTCAAGGTAGCTGACATGATTGGCAATGAACATCACCGGTGATGACAGCTCAGCCAGGTTCTCAGCCCCCTCCTGGCGCAGGCTGACAAAGATGCGGTACAGGGGGTAATGGAGCACGGAGTCCATCACTCTTCTCAGCAGCCGTGCCAGACCGGAAACCGCCCAGAGCCTCAGCCCGGGCGGCTGCACCGATTTTTCCCGCCGGGCAATCATGACACGCAGATCCGCTACCCGGGTCTGCACGCCGATGGCGGCATCATCCATGTCCATCCGGAACTCCTGCTCGATGGCATTGGCCAGCTCCAGGCGGGCGATTGAGGTCAGTCCCAGGTCGGCAACCAGGTACGACTCATCTTTCACTTCGGCAGGCGCAACACCGAGCACCTGGGCAATCAGCAGGCAGAGTTTGTCGCTGCTCACGGCAGCATCCGAGCCGGCGGTCATTGCTTCCAGCAGCCTTTTCCTGACCAGGAATTTCTGCACCTTCAGCGTCGTGGTTTTCGGCAGTTCCGGCTCAGGCCAGCGGGTAAAGCCGGTGATCCGGTGCAGTTCGTCCAGAGACCTGTTGGCCTCGGCAATGATGTCATCCAATGCCCGGCCGCTGTCATCAGCCACCAGCACGGCATGCACCTCTTCGCCGGTCCCCCTGTCAAAACCGATTACGCAGGCATCTTTGACCCCTGGCGTCCGGAGCAGCACCGTTTCAAGCTCGTCGGGATAAACATTGAT
>VEOV01000222.1 GCA_012026855.1 Geobacter sp. | reverse complement strand
GACCGGCGACATCGTCACCATTGCCGGCTTTGAATCCGTCGGCATCGGCGAAACCATTGCCAGCGCCGAGAACCCGGTGGCCCTCCCCTATGTTGCCATTGATGAACCGACCATCTCCATGAACTTCATCGTCAACTCCTCCCCGTTTGCCGGCCGTGAAGGGAAGATGGTGACCTCCAGAAACATTCGTGAGCGCCTTGACAAGGAGCTGCGTACCAATGTCTCGCTGAGAGTTGAAGACACCGAAAATGCGGACACTTTCAAAGTTTCCGGCCGCGGTGAACTGCACCTTTCCATCCTTATCGAGAATATGCGCCGCGAGGGATTCGAGATGGCGGTCTCCAAGCCGGAGGTCATCCTGCGCGATTCAGAGCAGGGCAAGCTTGAGCCGATGGAGGCACTTGTCGTCGACGTTCCTGCCGAGTACCAGGGAGTCATTATCGAAAAGATGGGACCGCGTAAGGGGGAAATGACCTCCATGCAGCCGATGGGAGATTTCGTCCGCGTTGAGTTCATCATCCCTGCCCGCGGTCTGATCGGACTCAGAAGCGAAGTCCTGACCGACACCCGCGGCACCGCAGTCATGACCCACACGTTCCATGAATACTCACACTACCGGGGCGAAATCCCGGGGCGGAAAAATGGCGTCCTCATTGCCATGGAGAACGGTGAAACCACCGGCTACGCCCTTGATGCCCTGCAGCCGCGCGGCATCCTCTTCCTCCCACCTGGAGTTGAGGTATACGGCGGCATGATCATTGGCCAGCACGCCAAGGACAACGACCTGGATGTCAACCCCTGCAAAGGGAAGAAACTGACCAACGTCCGCGCCTCAGGCTCTGACGATGCGGTCAAGCTGGCGCCGCCTCGCGTCCTGACACTTGAGCAGGCGCTGGAGTTCATCGATGATGACGAACTGGTCGAGGTAACACCGAAGTCAATCAGGCTGAGAAAAAAGGAACTGGACCCGAACAGACGCAAAAGAAAATAGGAATCGACTTGTAACGGCTTGACTTTTCAAGCCGTTTTTACTAACTTCACGGGAAATCTCCTCAGGATACCGCTATGCCTGCTGCAAGAAAACTCTCGCTCTGCTTCTTTATCGTCCTGATGTCGGCCTGCGCCAACGTCCCGCTTGAGACTGACCCTAATGTCATGTTCAAGGAGGGTGAAGCCCTCTACGTGGACAAACGCTATGATGATGCTATTGCCCAGTACAAGAAAGTACGTGACGCCTATGCATCCACTGAGCTCTCCAGCAGTGCCGAGCTGCGCATTGCCGACTCCTACTTTGACTCCGAGCGCTTCATCGAAGCATCCTCAGCCTATGAAGAGTTCAAGAAGCTGCATCCGGTCCACCCCAAAGCCCCCTATGCCTTGTACAGGATGGGGCTGTCCAACTTCAACCTCATAACAGGCACGGACCGGGACCAGACACCACAGAAGAATACTGTGGTCTACTTTGAAGAATTCCTGCTCAAATACCCGAAATCAGAGTATGCGACCGATGCCGGGACAAAACTTGAAGATGTCAAGGGACAGCAGCTCAAATACGAGCAGTATGTGGCCGGCTTCTACTACCGGACTGAAAAGTATGCCTCTGCCATCAAACGCCTCGAAGAGGCCCTGGCAGCCTTCCCCAAGCACCCGGGCCATGATGAAACCTGGTATCTGCTGGGAGCGGCTCACCTTAAAACCGGAGAACTGGACAAGGCAAAAAGTGACTTCAACAAACTCTCTACAGAGTTTCCCGACAGCAAGTTCGTCCTTGAGGCAAGCAAGCTGTTGGAAAAACACTACTAGGACTTAGCCGGGCAGAAAATAGAAGAGCCCCCTCCCAACCGGGAGGGGGCTCTTTTGATTTATTCAACAGATATGCCTACTTCTTTTCTGCCATGGCATCCTCAAGAAGCTTTACGCCATCCTTGCCGGCCTTGATGGCGCCGGTAAGGGTCTCACGGGCAAGATCCGGATTATGGAAGCCGTCAGAGTTCTCGGCAGTCCAGAATTCCCAGAGGACATGGGCCTCTTCATGCTTTTCCCTTGCCTTGGCCAGGGTCTCTTCCGCTACGCCAGCTCTCTTGGCAACAGCGTAGGTGTCGATCAACTTGCCGATCCAGAATTCAGACTTGCGCATCTTACCCTTGACATAGTTGCGCACGCTTTCAATTTCGTATTTCTTGGCATCAACACTATCCTTCGGGTGGCAACCTAGACAGGACTCTTTCACCGAATTGAGTGGCCGGGCGACATTATGTGCGGAGTACATTTTGCCATCCTTACCCTTCAACTTCGGCATGTGGCACTGGTGGCACTGGACACCGGCCCGGTCGTGAACGCTGCCGGCAAAGGCTTCCGCCTCGGGGTGTTGCATTTTTATCAAGCGGGCGCCGGTGACAGCGTGCTTGAAATCATAAAAGTCCAGTTTCTTGTAGTGGGCCAGAAGATCCTTGCCGTTTTTCAGCGGCATGTGATTGGTGCGGCCATTATCGTAGTCAACCTTTTTGCCATCACTCCACTGACTACCGGAATTGCAGTTATACTCCACATGACACTGGGCACACATCATGCGGGAATCGGTCTTGGACATGACGCCGATCTTCCTGAAGCCGCGGAAATCCTTGACTACCAGGTCGGTCTTGCCCCCTTTGGCAAAGATATTGTTGGCGCTGTCGCGCTCGATTGCCTGGATAAGGGCATCGCGGACCACTCGCGGCTGGGTGCCGTGGGGGTCGTGACAGTGAATGCAACCGACCGGATTGTTGGTGTCCTTGGCAACATCGTTAACATTGGATGTCCGGTCCCACTTGGCCTTGGGATCCTTGTCACCTAGGAATTTCCATTTCAGCAGATGGTCTGAGGTCTTGCACTGGATGCAGGTCGGGTTGCCGGCCATGGCGGACTCGGGCAGCTTCTTGTCAGCCCCTTTGTCAACCAGGATATCCCAGGTCTTGCCGGTCCGGTTCACATCCTTCCAGCCGTTCTTGTACTGATAGCGACCACCTTGAAAGCGATCGACCACAAACTGGTCAGTTACCATGAAGGCGTGGCCGCGCGGTTCATTATGCTCGAAGGTAAAGCCATGGCCGGCAAGCAGTTTGTCCTGCTGGGGCGAACGGCCGGTTGGGATCCCCTTCTCCTTACGGGCGCCCCCTTCGGTGCTCACTTTGTAAAAGCTGTCATACTGGTTCTTGTGGCATTTGCCGCACAGCGCCTGGTCAATGAGGGTCACCGGCTTGACATCACCCATGCTCTCGATATGCTTGGCCAGATTGTCGTGACAGAGTTTGCACTCCAGCTTGGCATGCTTGGAGCCCTCCTTCATCGCCTTGACGTCTTCATGGCATTCGTAACATTTTGCCCGGCCGTCATTGGCAATCTTGGCTGCCGGCTTTGCCTTTGCAGCCGTCGTTATTGCCGGTAGTGACAGTGCGGCAACAGCGCCGGCAACAACCGCTGCTAAAACCATCTGTTTCTTTTGCATGTTTTTCTCCTTTGGTGGGTATTTTCTTTATACGTCCTGCCTGCTGTTCAACTCGATCGCCTTCGGTTCTGTCGGGCAGTATCCAGCGCATTCCCCGCAGCCGTCACAGCTTGCGGCATCAACGGTAATGCCGGCTCCAAGGCTCATGGTAATCGCCTCTTTGGGACAGTGTTCGATGCAGGAAAAACAGCCGCCTGTTCGCCCGAAGCAGCGGCTGCTGTAAAAGAGCAGTCCGCCCTGAAGCTCCGCCTCCGGCGCTGGTCGGCTATCGGCATTGATCCCGGCTGCCAGTTCCCGCCCGAAGGCAAGAAGACCGTGGGTCAGGAACTCCTTGCGGCTAATCATGATTCTTCCTGTGTTTCTTCTTCGTTTTGATCTCTCCCTGAACATGGCACTGAACGCAGTCGATACGCACAGCGTGGGGGGAGAGCGGCGCCCCATACTTACCTTCAAGATGACAGACAAGGCAGGCTTCGCCAGTCTCACCCGGCTTCATTGCGTGGGGAACGGTAGGTGGTGAGCTTTCCGCGTACTTGGCATCCTTTTCATATTCTTCGTCATCATCCGCCAAAATGACCTGTGGCAACAGGCCGACTGCCAGAAACAGCATACTGATCAGCAGTAAAAAACGTTTCATAACTCCTCCTGAAATATTTGATCTGACCATCAGTGAAAAATTCTGTATGAAACTTTCAAGGCCTTCTCCCGGCAGACATCGATACATGCTGCGCACCGGATGCAGTCGCCGGAAACCACTTCTGCTGCGTCTCCAGCAAGGCAGGGTTGCAGCACCTCCTCTACCGGACAGGCTTGTGTACATTCACCACATTGAGTACAGCGCTCCGGCAGGTATCCGACCCGCAGTCGGGCGTGACGACCGACCAGCGAATAGAAACCACCCAGAGGGCAGAGCGAGCGGCACCAGACCCTTCTGGCGAAAATAATCTCAATGAGTACGATGCCTGCCAGTATCAGTATCCCGCCATAGCTGCCGAAAGCCACTGCTCTGCTGACAATGCCGATGGGGGAGAGCGTCTCGAAGAACGGCAAGCCACTAAGTAAAGTCCCAGCCAGGCAAAGTAGCAGCATCCACATTTTGGTCCCCTGGGGCAGCAGCCTCTCGTCGGCGCCAATCCACTTGCGCAGTTTGTCAGCCAGCTCGGTC
>VEOV01000141.1 GCA_012026855.1 Geobacter sp. | reverse complement strand
TTTGCCGATTGCAGCCAGCGCTTGCAGCAGGTTGCCTTCACGGTCGCCCACATTGGAGCCGAGAGCTATGAAAATCTCGTCATTCACCTTGCCATTAGAGCATAGATTCGGGGTAAATTCAACCAGTGCTGAATTGGCTGCTTCAAATGGGTAAAATTGATAAGATCTTGAATTGACTTATGATGCTGCATTAAGTAATTTATGCGCTTTGCAGCGAAGTTCGGAAAACCGAGGGTTCCAGGGAGGCTATTCACATATGAAAATCAGCATGAAGAATGTTGTTGTTTTTGTCCGCGATCAGGCAGTTGCCAGAAAATTCTACGTGGAGCAGCTGGGGTTGCCGCTGGTAGAGCAGACACAGATGATGATGGAATTTTTCCCCGGTGAGGGGGCCCGTTTCGGGGTTGCTGTTGCACTGCACGAAGCGGCCATGCCGCTTGTTGGCCGGCACACCGGCATAACTCTGCGGGTGCCGGAACTGGTAGAGCTTTACAAGTCCCTGACTGCTGCCGGGGTGAAGTTTGCCGAGCCGCTTGAGGCTTCGCCCTGGGGGAGGATGGCGGTGGTGTGTGACCCGGATGGCAACCAGATCGCCCTGGTAGACCGGTAGCAGCGTTGCTTTTTCAGGCAGGAGGAGCACCAGGTGAAAATAATCAATAAACAGACGCTGGATCAGCTAACCGAACTGGCACGCACCAACCCGCGGCAGCGCAAGAACTGGAATGTCCATCCCAATGACGATTTCCCGGCGCACCGGCTGTTGAACGCCATGGAGCCGTCATCCTATATCCGGCCCCATCGTCACCTGGATCCGAACAAGGATGAGACTTTCATGATCGTCAGGGGCAAGCTGGGTATCCTGATTTTCGATGACAACGGCCGGGTGGTCGAGACACTGCTCCTCGATGCTTCCGGAGACAATCTCGGCGCCGACATTCCAGCCGGGGTTTACCATACGGCGGTCAGCCTGCAGGCTGGCACCATATTTTTCGAAGCAAAGGCCGGGCCTTTCCGGCTGCTTGCCGAGGATGAGAAAGCCCACTGGTCACCGGATGACGGTTCTGACGAGGCAATTGTCTACCTGGACGTCATGAAACGGCACTTCAAACGGTGACACTCATAAGGTTTTCCCTGCTGCTACTCCTGGTGCTAATACCGCTCTCGGGGCACGCCGCTTCGCCTGTCAAGGCAAGGACGCTTTCCGGGGTTGGCGTTGTCCGGATTACCGAATCCGCTGCCACAAGCAAGGTGCCTCTTTACCGGGAGCCTGGATTAGGGCTTCTCCAGACCGTCTCCCTGACAGCCCTGCCATCTCTCAGGCTTAACGGTATTAACCTTGATCGGCTCTATTTCCCGGTTATTGCCAAGAAGAGGGGCTGGCTGAAGGTGGTGCTTGACGATGCCGAGCGGACTGGCTGGCTGGCAATGGGGCGCGGCTGGGAGTTCAACAGCTGGGAGCGTTTTCTCGAGAATCGTCAGATAACCATGCTGCGAGGGTTAAGGAAGGATTACTATCTGCTGCGCAAGGCTGCTGCCATCACTGCTGATCCCCTCGGCAGCATGGAAAAATCAAGCTCTCTCGTCTGCCGCGAAATTATCGGGGAGTGGGCCATGGTCGAGACAGCCGGCGGCGTTTCCGGATGGCTTCGCTGGCGCGATGAAAATGGCCGGTTGCTGCTCACGGCTGACGTCAGCCCTTAGCGGTTTCTTATGAAGCAACTAGCGAAAATTCCATTGACTTTTTACTTTTCGAAGTGTAGACAAAAACAGTTCCTCGTTAGCATGAGGCGTTTGCACAAACAGAGGCTACTGCCCGGAAACGTCGAAAGACGCCAATGGGTAGACCAGGTCTTGCCGGATTAAGGCTTGACTTAAGGTAGCTGGTCAAAATATTACAAATTACATTTTAGATGGAATTTGTTCCGACCTACGTTGTGCACTGCTGAAAACCTACGAGTGGGGAAACCGCAATCAGCTCGCAAGGGCCATGGTTCCCCATGGTCCTTTTTTTATTACGGCAGCATCGGAGGGAATTTCCCGCTTGGACAGTCATAGTAAAAGCTTGTTAAGTCACGCTCCGCCCATCAACGGTTAACCTTTCCCGCTCTCCTGCCTGAGGTTTCCGCTGCTTGCGGCGCGAAACAGGTTACGGCAGGAAGTTTCCTTTCCTATCTCGTAGTCAATCGTTTCAATTATCAGCACGGGTTGTTTGCAGGCAGCTCCGGCCGCCTGTCATCCCGATTTTCGTCATCACTCTGCCGGTTTACCAGGAGGTCTCTACACCATGACCGAAGAACTCAATGAAGTCTATTTCAGCCGGGTGCTGAAAAAGATGGTCATCAATGAGCATGGCAAGAAGATCGGCATGTTAAGCGATCTTGTCATGATCCCTGGTGAGGGTTTTCCTCAGGTGTCCAATCTCATCGTCAGGCAGGACAAGCGGACGATCAGTATCCCATGGAGCTCAATCTCGCTGTTCAATCGTTTTGTTGTCTCTGTCAGGGGCTCGGCAACCTATTTCGACGCGTACACCGAGGTCGAAAACGAGATTCATGTCAAACGGGACATTCTGGACAAGCAGATCGTCGATGTGGACGGCGCAAAAGTTGTTCGGGTGAATGACATCAAGCTTGGCAAGTACAAGGAGTTTCTTTGCATCCTCTCCGTAGATATCGGACTGGCGGGACTGCTCCGCCGGCTTGGCTTCGAAACCTTCGGCAAAAAAGTTGCCTCCCTGCTTAACAAGGAGATCCCCCGCCAGGAGATCAGCTGGGAGTACGTTCAGCCGCTGGAGATGAATCTGTCCCGGCTGGCTCTGACCATGGCCCAGGATCAGCTGGCCGAGATGCACCCGGCAGACCTGGCCTCCATTATCAGCAATATTTCCCACCAGCATATCCAGACGGTGTTGATCTCCCTGGACACTGAAACAGCCGGAGAAGCCCTCCACGAGCTTGACCCGGAGCTGCGCAGCCGGATCATTACCGAAATGGACAGCGAGCTGGCGTCGGACATCCTGGAAGAGATGGAACCGGACGAGGCTGCCGACGTCCTGGGCGACCTCTCCGAAGAGAAGGCCCAGGAACTGCTTGGCTTGATGGATGCTGAGGAGGCTGAGGATATCCAGGAACTGATGGAGCACGAGGACGACACCGCCGGCGGCCTGATGAACAACTCTTTCCTGACAGTTCACCTGGGACAGACCGTCGGAGAGGCGTTTACGGCAGTACAGGCCAATGCCGCAGAAGTTGAGATGGTCGCCTATACGTATGTGCTCGATGAGCAGGAGCGGCTGGCCGGGGTCGTCAGCCTGCGCGATCTGCTGATAACTTCGCCGGAGACCACTCTGGACGAGATCATGTCCGACAATGTCAAGTCGGTGAGCGTCACGGACGAGCCGGAGGATGTCCTGGAGATCATCGCCAAGTACAACCTGCTGTCTGTACCGGTTCTGGACGACGCCGGGGGGATGCTGGGGATTATTACGGTGGATGACATCCTGGAGATGTTTCTCCCTTATGCCCTGAAACGGAAGCGTCACGGTTGATGGCGTATGCTCCGCTGACCTGAATTTGGCAACAGTGCAGCCGAACAAAATCAAAGAGGAATCAAATGTTTACCGGACTCGGTTTTTCGCGGCTTTTCGGGCCGCTTCGCAAGGTTAACAGCCGCAATATCATGCTCTTCCTGGCCATCCTCGGCCCGGGGATTATCACCGCCAATGTCGATAACGACGCCGGCGGCATTACCACCTACTCCCTGGCCGCGGCCAATTATGGTACTTCGATTCTCTGGATGATGATCCCTACAACCATTGCCCTGGTGGTGGTTCAGGAGATGTGTGCCCGCATGGGGGCGGTTACCGGCAAAGGGCTTTCCGACCTGATCAGGGAATCCTTCGGCGTCAAGGTAACCTTTTATGTCATGATCGCCCTGCTGCTCACCAATATGGGTAACTCCATTTCCGAGTTCGCCGGTATCGCTGCCAGTCTGGAGCTCTTCGGCATCAGCAAGTACCTCTCCGTGCCGCTCTGTGCGCTGCTTGTCTGGCTGCTCATTGTCAAAGGCTCCTACAAGACCGTTGAAAAGGTCTTTCTGGTGGCCTGCATGGTTTATATTGCCTACCCGCTGGCCGCGTTCATGGCCGGTCCAAAGTGGGACCAGGTCCTCAGGGCGACCGTTACGCCGACCTTCAAGAGTGACAGCGCCTATGTCATGACCCTGATCGGCATCATCGGCACTACCATCGCCCCCTGGATGCAGTTCTACCAGCAATCAGCCGTGGTGGAGAAGGGGATTACCGCCGAGCAGTACGGCTTCACCCGGCTCGATGTCATTATCGGCTGCGTCCTGGCAATCGTTGTGGCGTTCTTCATGATGGTGGCCTGCGCTTCTACCATTCATCTGCAGGGGCTCAAGATTGAGACCGCCGCCGATGCTGCCATGGCCCTCAAACCGCTGGTCGGGCAATATGCCTCGGGTCTATTCGCCTTCGGCCTGTTCAATGCCTCGCTCTTCGGGGCCTGCATC
>VEOV01000321.1 GCA_012026855.1 Geobacter sp. | reverse complement strand
GATGAACAGGGAGGTCGGCAGGGCAATCCAGCGGTGACGGGAGATGCTCAGGAGCCCCAGGACGAGTCCACCAACGAAGGAGAGGATGCAGGAGACCACTGCGAGATAGATGGTCAGTCCCAGACCGCCCAGGGGGCCGGTGGGGAAACGGCCGATCATGAAATAGGTGAAGTTGTCGCTAATAACCTGGAAATTCAAAAATCCGTCCATAAGTTGTTCTCCATTTTTCGTTATTGCCAGAGAATCGCCGGTTATGCCCTGTGCGGGTTCAGGATTCTCACATTGTACTGATGCACCAGCGCGGTGATGATAATCGACAGTACCAGGTAGACCAGGGTGGCTGCGGTAAATGCCTCGAAACCCTTGAAAGAGTAGCTCTCCACCTGCCGGGCCTGATAAGTCAGCTCTGCTACGCCGATGGTCATGGCCAGGGATGAGTTCTTGGCAAGGTTGAGGAACTGGTTCACCAGTGGCGGCACCGTGATTCGCACCGCCTGGGGGAGGATGATGTACTGCATGGCGGCTAGATAGCTGAATCCGGCGCTCCGGGCGGCCTCCAGCTGCTCCTTGGGGATGGAGAGTACGCCGGAGCGGATATCTTCGGCAATGAAGGCCGAGGTGTAGATGGTCAGGGCGATCACCGCAGCGGCAAATTCAAAGTTGTTGTTGTTCAGCCAGTCATTGGCAACCGTTGGCAACAGTTTGTAGGAGCCGAAGTACCAGAAGAATATCTGCACCAGCAGCGGAGTGTTGCGGAAAAACTCCAGGTAGGCGTGGGCAAACCAGCGCACCGGCCTGAAATAGCTCATACGCATCACCGCGATGAGCAGACCGATGATGAAGGAGAAAATAATGCCGACCGTGGAGATTTGCAGGGTGAGTACCAGGCCGGAAACAAGCCACTCAAAATATTTACCTGAAGTGATAATTGACCAGTCGAATTGATAGCTGAGCACGTAAACCTCTCGATTTGGTGGTGGAGGAGCGCTGCTGTCCGGCGCTCCTCCGGAAAAGTACGATAATGTCGCCAGAGTTTCTATTAGTCGGCAGTAAGAGCAAAGTTGCGTTTCAGGTGAAACTGGGTGCTGGGGCCGAACCATTTATTGAAAATTTTCTTTGTTTCACCGCTTTTCTCCATTTCCAGAAGGGTCCTGTTGACGAAGTCGACAAAATTCTTGTCCCCTTTGCGCATGCCGAGGCCATATGGCTCATCGGAAATCTGTACGGCCGGGATTTCAAACTGTGATTTGTTGGGAGCCTTGGCCAGAATACCGGCCAGAATTGCCTCGTCGGTTGTTATTGCCTGAACCTTCCCCTGTTGCAGAGCCAGGAATGCCTGGGGGTAGTCGTCGAAGGAGATCACGTTGGCAGTCACAATCGCCCTTCTGACATTCTGTTCCGATGTCGAGCCTTTGGCAGTGCCGATCTTTTTCCCTTCCAGGTCACTGACTTTCTTCACCGTCCCCTTCCGGGCAATAAATTTCTGGCCGGTAAAGAAATAGGTATGGCTGAAGTCAATCTGTTTGGCCCGCTCGGGATTCTTGGTCATGGTGGCGGCAATGATATCAATGTGGCCTTCCTGCAGCTGGGGCATGCGGCTGGCGGAGGTGACCGGCTTGAGCTCCACTTTCACCCCCAGCTTTCTGGCAATGGCATTGACGAAGTCAATATCGTATCCCACGATCTGGCGGCTCTTTTCATCAATGTAGCCGAAGGGGGGGAGCGAATCCTTGACCCCGGCGACCAGCACCCCTTTCTTTTTTACTTCAGCCAGGGTGTCGGCCGGAGCCGCTGCCATGGCCTTGCCTGCCAAACCGAACATCGCCACTGCTGCTAACATCGTTGCCATTTTTTTCATTTACAGTCTCCTTTGTGGTTTTGATCTCGATTATATTTGCCTCTAAAGGAACGTAGGTTTTGTGTCAGAGCAAGGCTGTCAAGGGTGACCGCGGAGGCGTAGCAGCGCTACGCCGCACAAGCGACCCCGAAGACTTACGCAGAGCTGACGCAAAAGCCGCGTTCCATCCTTGCCTAGTGCATCGGGGACAGCAACTGCTTCAAAAACTGCTTGGCGCGATCATGTTGCGGATTGAGGAAAAACTCCTCGGGATCCGCCTCTTCGAGAATCACACCGTGATCCATGAACACAACCCGATCGGCAACCTCCCGGGCAAAGCCCATTTCGTGGGTCACGCAGCCCATGGTCATGCCGCTTTTTGCCAGATCCTGCATAACTGCCAGCACCTCGCCGATCATCTCCGGGTCGAGAGCCGAAGTTGGCTCATCGAAGAGCATGATGCGCGGCTTCATGGCCAGCGCCCTGGCAATGGCCACCCGCTGCTGCTGCCCGCCGGAGAGCTGGGAGGGGAACGAATCCCGCTTGTTGGCCAGTCCGACCCGCTCCAGCAGGATCATGGCCTGTTCTTCGGCCTCTTTTTTCGGAGTGTTGCGGATCTTGGTCGGCGCCAGGGTAATGTTGTTGATGGTGGAAAGGTGCGGATAGAGATTGAACTGCTGGAAGACGAAACCGACTTCGGCGCGCAGTTTGTTGATATCGGTTTTCTTGCAGGAGAGGTCGAATCCGTCTACGACAAGGCTTCCCTGCTCAATCGGCTCCAGCTGGTTGATGGTGCGGATCAATGTCGATTTCCCCGAGCCTGACGGCCCGCAAACCACTACCACCTCCCCCTGTTTGATCTGCAAATCGATATCCTTGAGGACATGCAGCTGCTTGAACCACTTGTTGACTCCCTGAAACTTGATCATCTCTTACTCCTTGTCGATGTGTTATGCGTACTGTTGCTCCTGAGCAGATGCCCCTTGATCATTTCGGCAAAGTCCGCTTCCCTGTTCCCCTGATAAACCATGGATGAAGCAATCTCGGCGGCAAGAATGGCGTAAATGTACTTGACCGGCAGCGTCTTGATTCTCTGTCGGTAGGCAGGTGTGTCACGCAGCAGCCGGGGCAGGTGATTGAGGATGGTGCGACGGTAGAGCGGTTGCAGGCAGAGATCGGCATGCCCCTGGAAAAAGGTGAACAGGCGGGCATAAAGGGCGTTGATCTCCTGGCTGATAGCGTCGGATATTTCTGTGTAGAGCTGATTGCACCCCGGTTCCCGTTTCCGGCTCAGGATCAGGCGCGCTTCGTCTTCCGCCCGCTTTGTCAGAATTTCGAGAACATCGGCCACGTAACGCTCCTTGTGATCGAGAAATTCCCGTTCGCTGAGCAGCAGATTGGCGATGATCTCAAAGGATGACGAGATGACGCCGCACTTGTTGGCCGAGGCGTCGCGCATGATGACAGCGCCGCTCTTTTGCAGCTGCACCCTGGCCTCCGGGGTGATGAAGGAGTTGGCCCCTTCGACGATCACCGGCGACGATGGCTTGCCGTCGGCCAGCAGGAACTGCTGCCAGGTGCTGCGGTCTATGGTTTCGGGGCGGCCGCCGGCCGGGATGAACAGATCGGTCGGCACAGTGAAGACCAGTTCGCCATATTCCCGGTAAAACTCATCCAGTGATATCCACTCCTCGGCAATGCCAGCGCTCTGGCGCGTAACCTTGCGATACAGCTCGCGCAGCCCCTCGGTGCGCCGTCCGCTACGAAACAGCATGAAGCCGCCCAGGTGGAGCTTTTCCGGATCAAAGGCATCAAGGTCGTTGGCAAGGACAATGCGGCGCAGTTCGTCATGGTCAGCCCCTTGCGGATCGACCAGGGCGGCTGAACCGTCTACGATCAGCCGGAAACTGGCCTTGGGACAGCGCTCCAGCATGATGCGCATGGCATTGCCGGCCACATCGCCGTTGGGCCCGCCGGTAAATTTTACCGAGAAGGGGTCACGCCGGATGTTGATCCCCTGCTCCAGCATGGTGATCTCGGCAAAGGCCACCACGCCGGTTGAGGTGACACCGTATTCCTTGTGATTGATGCCGACCCGCTTGCTGGAGATGATGCCAATGCCAAGCAGATAGCCGCGCCGCACCGATAGCCGGGCAATAGCCTCCACCATGCTGTCGTGCATGTTTTCATCCGGGCCGATCTCGATCGGTTCGTCCTCACGGTAGTAGTCTACGACGTTACTATCGGCGGCAACCCCATCCCTGGTGACGAAAATATCGAGGAAAGCGTTGGCAAAGCCATACTGTAGTTTGTAAAGTCGCCAGGTCTCCAGGTCCCGTTCCCGCTCCCCCAGGTCGGAGGCGTCCAGGACCACAACCATCTTGGAGCCCCCCTCGTAGATGTCCTTATTTTTCAGGTGCTGGGTGTTGGCCAGCACATACACCTCGCGCAGCAGGGTATTGGCGCTGGTGGTATAGTCGTCGCCGCTTCGGGCGATGATGGTGCGCCAGCCACCCCGGGCGATGTCCGAGAAGCCAACGTGATGGCCGGAGCCGAAGCGGCCGAAAAAGAAGGTTATCCGGAACGGAATTGCCGGAGGAAGATCGGCGGTAAATTCGGCGCCAAGCTCTGTCAGGTAGGCCGGATCGAGGCGAAAGGCCAGGGCCTGTTTGGCAGGAACGAAGAAATTGGTTTTGAGGGTGTGCCGGATGAAAAGCAGGCAACAGCGAAAAATGGCCCGGCGGATCTCGTCAAGATAGCGGTGGCCGGTGTTGTACTCGTCCACGGCGCGGGTTGTTTCCGCCAGTACGGCGCTGTAAAGCGTCTCCCGCTCCCGGCAGTCCGGATCGAACCTGACCCGGAAGAGCCGCGCCAGTTGCAGGGCGATTTCGGCGTTGGCATGGAAGGCGCTCATAACATCGTCAAGACCGAAGCGATCCGGCTGATTATGGGCCAGATTGGTGTGGCAGAAGGAGCCGAAGGCGTTGATCAGCGATGCGTCGGCGCCGCTCATGATACGCTCTGTGACGAAGTGCCGGTAGGTGTATGAGCCGGTAGCCAGCACCTGGGTATTGTACAGTTCCTGCTGCAGGCGGCTGAACAGCTCCATCCCTTTGGCCAGTGGCTGCTGATCGCGGCGCTTGACATAGAATGTGCCGAGGAAATAGGGGTGGACACCATTGCTGACGGTCAGGCAGTATGCGCGGCGCACACCGATTTCCAGCCGGTTGAACACCTCCATGACCTGGAGGAGAAAGTCCTTCTGGGGGGGATTGGCAACCGCAAACAGTACCCGTGATTCTCCCAGTTCATCGGCAGCATCCATCGCTTCCAGATCAAGATAGAGACCGCCATTAACATTCCCCTGATGAAACAGCCAGAGCAGTTGCGCGACCCGCTCCGGAGGCGAGATGCGGACATAATTCTCGTTGTTGAACCAGATGATGCCGAGCAAACGCCCCATCTCGGCAATATCACAGCCGCCATGGTCGCGTTTGACAACGCCGACAATCCTTTTGCGAATGGCAGGAGGTATGGCAGCGATAGAGTCTGCCATGGCTTTACCGTTGCTCTGCCGGTCGAATTCAAAGCGCTGGATCTCCAGTTCCTCTGCCAGCCCGGGAACCGGAGCATCGGAATGGGCAATCATGGCATAGGAGATTTCCCGCTCCTGCATGGTTCGCAGTGTCTCGTAGAGGGAGCCTGGCTGGTTGATCCGGGCCAGAATCCGGGTTTTTTCCCGATCAGCCAGGATCAGCCTCCGGTTTTCTCCCAGGGTGCCCAGTTCTCTGGTCAGAATAGCCAGCGCACCAGGTTCATCTTTCATGGAAACAAAGAAATAAGGGTGCATGCTGCTCTGCAGCCACTCCTGATTCCGGTCAACCGAACAGCCGCTGTCTGTGGCTGCCCTGCTGCTCTTCTTTGCTCTGCGGCCTGCTGGTAACAGGTTCATTATTGATCCTCGTTTCTAGTGGTATCGTTGCGGCAGAACTGCTGCTCAATTAATAATGCTGTATCAGCAAAACGAATACCAAGTTTGCAAAAAGCCGTAAAGCCGCTTACAGCAAGGCGCAACGCTGTTTTATAAATTGATGAGATGGTGAAAGTGGTATAGCTGAAGGTCGCGACACTGCGGGTGAGGGTACGAGATTAATGAGAATAAACGACGAGTTGCAGGTGGTATAACCATGGTTATTACAATAACTATGGTTATACCACTTCCGCAGAAGTGACAGGATTGACGATCGAAACCCGGGAGTGGCTGAAAAAAACTACCTCTGTTTCATTTTCAACCGCTTGCATAAGGCAGGTTGGGATATGCCGAGCATGCGGGCGGCCTGGGTCTGGTTGTTGTCGCTGCGCCGCATGGTTTCGGCCAGCAGCAGGTCGATAGCCTCGTTCATGGTTGGGAGCTCCTCCCACAGGGTAAAGGGGTTATAGCTGTCGCTCCGGTCGGCGTCTGCCTCCATCCGTGCTTCGCCCTTGACCCCCATGGCCTGAATGAAGGAGTTCATGGAGAGCATTCTCGATGTATGCAGGCTGACGGCGTCGTAAACCATTGACTTCAGTTCACGCATATTGCCGGGGAAACTGTAGTTGCTCAGCAGAGTCAACAGCTCCTTGGTATAGGTCGGCAGCTTTTTGTCGAACTCCTGACACGCTTCCTGCAAAAAGAAGTCGAGCAGCAGCGGCAGGTCGTCCTTCCGCTCCCGGAGCGGCGGAATATGCAGATGGTGGGCGCGCAGCCGGTAGTAAAGATCGGTGCGGAACTGGCCGGAGCGCTGCATTGCCGTCAGGTCGCAGTGGGTGGCGACAACGATGCGGGCCTGCAGGCGGCTGGGGGTGTCGCTCCCCAAAGGGTAATATTCCCCCTCCTGAATCAGGCGGAGCAGTTTCACCTGGGAGGTCAGGCTCAGGTCGCCGATCTCGTCCAGAAACAGGGTGCCGCCAGCAGCCTGGTCGATCATGCCGCGGCGCGCGCTTTCAGCTCCGGTAAACGCGCCGCGCAGGTGGCCAAACAGGGTGTCGGCAAAGACGTTGTCGTCCAGCCCGGCTACGTTTACCGCAATCAGCGGCCCTGAAGCGTGGCTCACGGCATGCAGGGCACGGGCGAACAGCTCCTTGCCAACGCCACTTTCTCCGGTAATCAGGATCGGCTGCCGACCTTTGGCAACGGCCTCGATATATTTGAAAATCGACTGGAGCGTGGCGTTGCGGGTGACAATCTCGCGAAAGGCCTCGGGGTTTTCCAGGCGGTTATCCAGCAGGCGGTTGCGCATGGCGCGGTTTTCACGGCGCAGCTCCTGCACCGTAACAGCGCGCCAGACCGCATCCAGAATGCGCGACTCATCGACGGTTTTGACCAGATAATCAAAAGGCCGAGGCGCATGCAGCGGACAGCGGTATCCAGCTGATTCATGCCGGAAAGGACAATCACCGCAATGTCCGGATGCTCCGCCATGATGGTCTTGAGCAGTTCCTCCCCAGGGATATGGGGCATGGTAAGGTCAAGGAGCACCACGCCGATCTCCTGCTGCTCCAGCATTGCCCCGACTTCGCGGCTGTCCTGGCAGGTGAGGATATTGGAAATACCGCCGGGGCCCTCCAGCGCCATGCGCAGAGTGCGCAGCCACGGGGCTTCATCATCTACCAGCAGCACTCCGAAGGATGGATACAACATTGCGTTCATTGTTAACTGTTCTCCTTAGCCGCAGGCAGAGTCAAGGTAACGATTGTGCCCTGGATGGCAGCCGGAGCAAAGGCCAGCGTGCCGCCATGCTCCTTGACTATTCCGGCTGAGACCCATAAGCCGAGACCGGTGCCGCCAGTCTCCCGTTTGGTGGTAAAAAACGGATCCATCAGGTGCGGCAGATGTTCGGGAGAGATGCCACCCCCCTCATCCTCCACCGTAAGTATAACCTGACCGTCGCCATCACTGAAAGTGGTGACTACAATCTTCCGGTCACTGCTTGCCAGAGCCTGGCAGGCGTTGAGAAGCAGATTGACAACCACCTGTTCGATGCGGCGGGGATTGCCGCGCACCGGGGGGAGCTGGCTGGCGTAATTGAGCGTGAGGTGCATGGTCGCCTGGCGGAGAGCATTGTCCACCAGCCGCACAGCCGCCTGCACAACCTCGTTCAACTGGAACAGCTCGGTAAAACTGCTGTCATCGCGGCGGGCAAAATCCTTGAGATCATCCACAATGCGCCTGATCTGCCGGGAGCCGTCCAGAGTCTCCTGCAGCATCAACGGCAACTCTTCACGCATGCGGGAATATTTCAGGCTGCCGAGCATGAAATCGCCATGGTCGCGGTAATACGCTTCAAGAATCGGCGCACCGGCCTGGAAAGCCTCGATAAAGCGGGTCACATTCAGCATGACCAGGCCATTGGGGTTGTTGATCTCATGGGCCACGCCGGAGAGGAGGGTGCCGAGGGACGTCATCTTGTCCGCCTGCACCAGTTTATCCTGATGGAGCCGCAGCTCGTCAAGGGCGCGTTCCTTCTCCTCGACCACGCGGGCCAAATCTTCGGTGCGCTGATTGACGCGCCTTTGCAGAGTGCGCGACCAGATCACCGTCCCTCCCAGAACCAGCAACAGAGGCACAATCACCATCAGGCCGTAACGCACCACCCGCTCCCAGGGGAAGCGGGGCGGCTCCAGCACTCCAAGCCACTTCTGCTGGATAATCTGAAACTGGCCGTTGCGCTTCAAGAGCGCCAGCCCTTCACTGAAGCTGTTGAGCAGTTCACTGTTCCCCTTGCGTACTGCATAGCCGTATTTCTGGGCCAGCAGTGGCCGCGACTGGGGGGTGATATTCGTCAGCCCCTGCTCTCTGGCCAGATATTCACCCGGCAGTTTCGCCACCAGAGCGGCATCATGCTGCCCGGCAGCAAGCATCTGCAGGGCGTCCGCCAGAGAATCTACCTGAATATAGGAAGCATCGAGATTATTCTTCAGGAGAAAGTCATGCATGATGCTCTGGCGCATGACAATAACCTCTTTGCCGCGCAGCTCCTGAAGGCTGCGCGCCTCTTGCCCTTTGCGGGTCCAGATGGTCTGGTAAACAATGGCGTGGGGCGGAGCAAAATCTACTTCGCGGGTACGCTCTTCGGTAAAGGCCATCCCCTGCAGGATATCCACTTCACCGTTACTCAGCGCTTTGCGCATGTCACCCCAGGGGCCGAGCCGGATTTTCACCGTCATCCCCATAACATTGGCAATGGCCCGGGTCAGGTCTACATTGAATCCGGCGGGATTGCCGTTGGCGTCGAGAAATTCATAGGGGGGGTAATTGGCGTCACCGCCAACCGTAATGGTGGGCCATTCCGAGACAGGAGACTCTATTGCGCGGGCAACAGCGGGAGATAACAGCAGAAAAACCAGAACAGCGCCTGCCAGGGCGGCAAGGCAGAGAATCGTTCCGAAGCGACGTTCCAGCGGTAAATAGTCAACCTGCTTTTTTGCCGGTAAAAGCCGCATCGAGTAACCTCGGGGGAGAATACTGCGCCAAAAAGTGAGGGTTTATTTAGCTGGGAGACAGATGAAGCATCTGTGTCAATTCTGCAGCAAAGAAAAACAGGCACTCACGTCGGTATCGTAAGTGCCTGTTTATTGTTTTAACTGGTGCCCAGAGACGGAATCGAACCGCCGACACGAGGATTTTCAATCCTCTGCTCTACCGACTGAGCTATCTGGGCGAAAGAATGAATTTTATATATTACGAGAGCCGGCTTGTCAAATCTTTTTTACTCAGATTACGCCCGTGAGATAAATCTGCTGTCACGGGTATCCACCTTGACCCGCTCGCCAGTCTCCAGATAGGGCGGCACCCGGATCTTCAGGCCGGTCTCCAGAATGGCCTCTTTGGTCTCGGCTGTGGCCGTGGCGTTCTTCATGACCGGCGGGGTTTCGGTAACGGTCAACTCCACGGTCATGGGGAGATCAACGTTGATCATCCGCCCCTCGAACAGGCCAAGTTGCACCTCGGTGCCGTCCAGCAGAAAGGGGGAAACCAGGGCAAACGACTCCTCTTCCATCTCGAACTGGTCGTAGGTCTCCAGATCCATGAAAACCCCGCGAGCTCCGTCAGCGTAGAGGAACTGCCCCTTGTGGCGCTCGAAATCGGCCTCGTCCACCTTGTCGCCGGAGCGGAAAGTCTTGTCAAAGACCTGGCCGCTGATCATGTTGCGGTAGCGGGTCTTCACCATGGTGTTGGCGCCCCGGGCGGAAGGGGACTGGAACTGGACATCCACAAGGATGCAAGGGGCACCGTCAAGCTGGAAGATGAGCCCTTTTTTGAAATCTGAAGTGGTCAACATTTTCTACTACTCTCCTCTATGGTCTATTTCACAACTTTGACTGATTTTATGACTACCGGCGTCACCGGCACACCTTTGAACACTCTGTTCAGGTCCTTGATCGGCGTTGCCACAATTTTGTCCACAACTTCAAGCCCCTCGATGACCTTGCCGAAGACAGCATAGCCGGCGCCGTCAGGACTGGGGCGGTTCAGAAAGTCGTTGTTCTTGACATTGATAAAAAATTGCGAAGTAGCACTGTCCGGCTCACCGCCGCGAGCCATGGAAAGTGTTCCACGGTCATTTTTCAGGCCGTTGGCAGCCTCATTCTTGATTGGAGGCCGGTCTCCCGGCTTGGGCTGCATATTTGCCGTAAGTCCGCCACCCTGAATAACAACAATATTGCTGCCGGGTGAAGGGGGAACGATTCTGTGGAAGATTGTACCGTTAAAATAACCGCTGTGAGCATAATCAAGAAAGTTCTTGACCGTTATCGGTGCTTTGTCGGCAAAAAGCTCGATCTTGATATTGCCCATCGAGGTTTCTATCAGGGCAGTCGGGTTCCGGGTCGCGGCAGACAGCGCGCTGCTGAAGGTGAGTGTGAGAATAAGCGCATACAGAAGTCGTTTGAACATGAATGATGCCTCCCGTTAATTTTTATCTGTGGCAGTTTAGGCTAAAAATCAGGGATGGTCAAGTTTGGCAAAACAAAGAAATGGTTGACTTTGCAGGCCATGACAGAGGAAAATTGCAGTTTGTTTCTTTCAACGCTCTTCTCTGGAGGTTTGGGTGCAGGTTATAAAATTCGGAACAGATGGCTGGCGCGGGGTCATTGCCCGGGAATTCACTTTTGAAAATGTTGCCATTGTCGCCCAGGCGACCATTGACTGGCTGGTCAGCCAGGGGCTCTCTGCCAAAGGGGTAGTCATCGGCTATGACAAGCGCTTCCTGTCCCGCGAGTTTGCCGAGAGGACCGCAGAAATTGCCGCCGGCAACGGCATCGATGTCTGGCTGACCGACGGATTCGCGCCGACACCAGCTGTCTCCTGGGGGGTACACAGCAAACAGGCAGGCTGCGGTGTCATGATAACCGCCAGCCACAACCCGCCGGTTTACAACGGCTTCAAGGTCAAAGAGGGCTTTGGCGGCTCGGCCAGACCGGCAACCACCAAACAAATCGAAGAACAGGTGGCCGCCAACATTGCTGCCAAGCGGGAGATCCGCTCCATACCTTTTAGCGAGGCGCTGAGCAGCGGCAGGATCAGGCTGTTTGACGCCAACAACGAGTATCACGCCCAACTGAAGCGTTATGTGGACATCGACCTGATTCGCAAGGCAGCAATTCCGGTTACGGTCGACCCGATGTACGGCGCCGGCAGCGGCGCTTTCCCCCTGCTGGTCCCCGGCTGCCACGAGATCCATGGCGACAGCAACCCCGGTTTCGGCGGTCAGGCACCGGAGCCGATCGCCGAGCATCTGCTGGAACTGTCAGCCGCCATCAAGACCGGCAACTACCGGGTCGGCCTGGCCCTGGACGGCGATGCCGACCGGATCGGCGCAGTGGATGAAAACGGCGATTTCTTCTCCTCCCACATGATCTACACGGTGATCATGCGCCACCTCTTCGAGCGCAAAGGGCTGCGGGGAGGGGTGGTCAAGACCGTCTCCACCACCCAGATGATCAACCGGCTGGCAGAGAAGTTCGGTCT
>VEOV01000097.1 GCA_012026855.1 Geobacter sp. | reverse complement strand
GGCGATGGCCAACAAGGCCGGCCGGGTAATTTCGGGGAGTGAAAAAGTGATGGACGCCCTTCGCAAGGGGGGGGTGGCGCTTTTGATCCTTGCCGGAGACATATCCGGAGATAGTGCGGCAAAATTCAGGGCTCTGGCAAGTAAGAGCCCGGTGCAGATATTCAGCTTTGCAGACAAGGATCAGCTCGGGGCAGCACTGGGCAAGGAGATCCGGAGCGCTGCTGCCCTGGTTCCCGGGGCGCTGGCTGATAACCTGAGCAGGGAATTGACAAGATACTGGAACTTCTTTGAGGGAGGAGCAAAATAGATGAGCAAGATCCGAGTGCATGAACTTGCGCAGAAGATGGGGATCGAGAACAAGGACCTTATTGTGAAGCTTAAGGCAATGGGTGTTCAGATAGCCAATCATATGTCTGCAATCGACGACGAGGTCGTTAAAAAGCTCCAGGCCCCTCCGACTGTTACCGTAACTGTAAGGGACGTTTCGCAGGAAGAGGTTCGCGTCAGCTCAACTGTTATTCGCCGCCGTCCAAAGGTTGTTGAGAAGCAGGTAGAGGTTGCTGCTGAAGAGCCTGCCAAAGAAGAGGTCAAAGTTGAGGCTGCGCCAGCAGCTGCAGCAGTGCCCGCAGAAAAGCCGCAGCCTGAGGTTAAGGCCGAGCAGCCTGCAGTGAAGCAAAAAGAGACTCCTGCCCCGGTTGCAAAGGTGAAGAGCGAAGCGCCCAAGGCGCCGGAGACAGTGCCTGAACCACAGAGACCAACAGCAAACCGGGCGGTAATTCTTGGCCGTGTTGAGCTGCATGAGGCGCCAAAACAGGAGAGAGCTCCGGAACGTCAGCCTGAGAGATCATCGGATCGTCCGGCGACAAGAAGGGAAGTGATTCCGCCTGCTCGTGGCGAACATCACCAGAGAAGCGGAGAGCGTCCGCAAGGAGGCGCTCCTCAGGCTCCTGGTAGGGATCGGCCTCCATTTCAGCGTCCCGGGCAAGGTCCTTCGCCAAGGCCCGGACAGGGGCCGTCGCCAAGACCCGCAGATTCAGGTTTCGCCAGGCCTTCAGCTCCACCGTCTGGTCCTCTTCCGGGTGCAGATGATCGCAAGGCTGGCCGCAAAGGGGCTCCTGCCAAGGGTGCTCCGGGCAGCGATGCCTCTCGTGCGCCCAAGAAAGGCGGGGCACCGGAAAAACGCAAAGAGGGCTTCCGCAAAGACGAGGGTGATGACCGGCGCGAACGGGTTTTTGAGCCTAGTTCCAGGCCGGGCAAAGGAAAGAAGAAGCACCAACGGGTAGAGCGTGTTTCCGAAGGTAAAAAAACCGAAATTACCACGCCAAAGGCCATTAAGAGGATCATCAAGGTCTCCGAGACAATCACTGTTGGCGAACTTGCCAAACGGATGGGGATCAAGGCTACCGATCTTATCCGCGCCCTGATGAAAATGGGCTTCATGGCGACCATCAATCACCCGCTTGATATGGATACAGCCACACTTCTTGCCAATGATTTCGGTTACGAGATTGAGAACGTTGCTGTGGATCTTGACGAGATTCTTGAGTCTGAACCGGATGCACCGGAAACTCTGGAGGTTCGTCCGCCGGTTGTTACCATCATGGGTCACGTTGACCATGGTAAGACATCCTTGCTGGACGCTATCCGCGAAGCCAATGTTATTGCCGGTGAGGCAGGTGGTATCACCCAGCATATCGGCGCTTATGACGTCGAGCTGAATGGCAGGAAGATCACCTTCCTCGATACACCGGGTCACGAAGCGTTTACCGCCATGCGTGCCCGTGGCGCCAAGGTTACCGATATCGTTGTCCTCGTTGTTGCTGCCGATGACGGCGTCATGCCCCAGACCCGCGAGGCGATCAACCACTCCAAGGCTGCCGGAGTGCCGATCATTGTTGCCATCAACAAGATCGACAAGCCTGATGCCAAACCAGACCGGGTCAAGCAGG
Organism: Geobacter sp.; assembly: GCA_012026855.1. Lineage (GTDB taxonomy): Bacteria > Desulfobacterota > Desulfuromonadia > Geobacterales > DSM-12255 > VEOV01. The sequence goes on along the minus strand of VEOV01000097.1, from coordinate 6,226 downwards.
AACTTACCGAGCACGGCCTTGTTTCCGGCGATTGGGGTGGCGACACCACCATGGTTGAAGTCTCTGCCAAAAAGCGTCTTAACCTTGAATCCCTGCTGGAGATGATTCTCCTCCAGGCAGATGTCATGGAGCTGAAAGCCAATCCGGATAAAGCAGCCAAGGGTACTGTTGTCGAGGGCAAGCTGGATAAAGGGCGCGGCCCTGTGGCAACAGTTCTCGTACAGGATGGTACTCTCAAACTTGGTGACTACTGTGTTGTCGGTGTCCACTCAGGCCGTGTCCGCGCCATGCAGAACGACCGTGGCGAGAAGGTGCTTGAAGCCGGGCCTTCCATGCCGGTCGAACTGATCGGTCTCTCCGGTGTTCCCGATGCCGGTGATATCTTCGTTGCCATGAAGGACGAGCGTCAGGCCAAAGAGATTGCCACCCTGCGTCAGATCAAGCAGCGCGAAGTTGAGCTGGCCAAGCATACCAAGCTCTCTCTTGAAGACCTTTATATCAAGATCCAGGCTGGCGAGGTCAAAGATCTCAATGTCATTGTCAAAGGCGACGTTCAGGGCTCGGTCGAGGCTGTCGGCGAGTCGCTGCGCAAACTGTCAACTGCGGCAGTCCGTCTTAACGTCATGCACTCTGCTGTTGGTGCGGTCACCGAAACCGACGTCAACCTGGCAGCAGCATCAAATGCCATCATTATCGGCTTCAACGTCCGTCCTGAAGTCAAAGCGCAGAACCTTGCCGAGAAGGAAGGGGTTGATATCCGTCTCTACAGCATCATCTACAACGCTGTCGAGGATGTGAAGAAAGCCATGGAAGGCCTGCTGTCACCGATCTTCAAGGAGAAGTACCTGGGCCGTGCCGAAATCCGCGAAGTGTTCTCGGTGCCGAAGGTCGGCACAGTTGCCGGTTGCTACATCCAGGATGGCAAGGTTGTCCGTAATGCCCAGGTAAGGCTGACCCGTGACAACATCGTTATCTACACCGGCAAGATGTCTTCCCTGCGCCGCTTCAAGGATGACGTCAAGGAAGTTGCCACCGGTTATGAGTGTGGTATCGGCCTGGAGAACTACAACGACCTCAAGGTTGGCGATATGATAGAGGCCTTTGAGATGGAAAAAATAGCAGCAACTTTGTAGGAACCGGTCTTTTTTCGTCCTGGTGAGACTGGGGAAACAGTCTCGCCAGAACGAAAAGAAACTCGTTTCAGGGAAATATAGCTTATGTTTAAACGTTGTGAAAAAGTAGCCGAAGCGATCCACGAGGAGATCTCCTCCCTGCTGGTCAAAGGGGTCAAGGACCCGCGGGTCGGCTTTGTGACGGTAACCGGGGTAAAGGTAACCGATGATCTCCATCTGGCAACCATTTACTTTTCGGTCATTGGTTCCGATGAGCAGAAAAAGGAGACCGAAGCCGGTCTGAACAGCGCCAAGGGGTATCTGCGCCGGGAGATGGGCAAGAGCCTCAGGATGCGTTATATCCCGGACATAATCTTCCGCTATGATGTCTCCATTGATTACGGCAGCAAGATCGAGGGGATCCTGAAACAGATTCACGAAACGGATGAGGCAGATGCTGAACAAGATAAATGAGCTGATTGCCGCCAATACCTCATTTCTGATCACTTCCCATGAATCGCCCGACGGTGATGCCGTCGGTTCTTCCCTTGCCCTTGCCAACTACCTTACCGAGATCGGCAAGGATGTGACCGTACACTTCAGCGATCCGGTGCCCGAACTCTACCATTTTCTCCCCCTTGCAGACCGCGTTACCACAACCTTGCCGGATCGGGACTACGACATCTGTTTCGTGCTGGATGTGGGGGAGTTTCGCCGGGCCGGAGAACAGGTGGGTGCCTGCCGAAGAATCGGCGCCTTCATTAACCTGGATCATCACAAGACCTGCGAAAAATTCGGCGTCATCAACTTCATTGATGTCAATGCGGCCGCTACCGGCCTGCTTGTTCACCGGATCATCAAGGCTGCCGGCGCCGAGGTCTCTGCTGCTTCTGCCGTTTGCATCTATGTTGCCGTCATCACCGACACCGGTTCCTTCCGCTACTCCAATGCCAACCAGGAGGCTTTCGCCGTCGCCGGAGAGATGATCTCCAGGGGGGTGAATGCCTGGGATGTGGCGTCACGGCTATACGAGAGCCAGCCTAAAGGCCGCCTGGAACTCCTTGCCAAGGCCCTGACCACCCTGAAATTTTCCGACTGCGGCCGGTTCGCCTCGCTCTCCGTTTCCCTGGACATGTATGCCCAGACCGGTACCGACGCCGAGCTGACCGACGGTTTCATCAACTATCCCCGTTCCGTTAGCGGCGTGGAGGTGGCAATCTTTTTCCGCCAGCTGGACTCTGACTCCTACAAGGTAGGTTTCCGTTCCAAGGGGACCATCGATGTTTCCAGGCTTGCCGAAGGATTTGGCGGCGGCGGGCATCATAATGCGGCCGGCTGTGTGGTGCACGGTGACCTGAAGACGGTCCGCGAAAAGGTCTTTTCCCACCTGAGGGCAGTACTCTAGTGCCGGACGGCTTCATTGTAGTAGATAAACCAGACGGCATGACCTCCCACGATGTGGTTGCCAGAGTACGTCGCTGTTTCGGCATCAAGCGGGTTGGCCATACCGGCACCCTGGATCCTTTTGCTACCGGTGTGCTGCCGGTTGCCATCGGGGGCGGAACCAAGGCAATCCAGTTTCTTGACGAGTCTGTCAAGGAGTACCGGGCGGTCATGAGGCTCGGCTCTGCCACCGATACCCAGGATTGCACCGGAACTGTCCTGTTCGAAGGGGACTGCTCAGCCGTTACTCCCGAACTCCTCCAGAATGTCATCACCCGCTTCCTCGGCAGCATTTCCCAGACCCCTCCCATGTACTCTGCCGTCAAGCAGGGTGGTGTGCCCCTCTACAAGCTGGCCAGAAAGGGGGAGACGGTCGAACGTGCGGCGCGGAACATCTTCATCGAGTCTATCACGGTCGACAGCTTCCAGCTGCCTGATGTCGCCCTTACGGTAAGGTGTTCAAAGGGGACCTACGTCAGGACCCTTGCCGATGATATCGGCAAAGAGCTTGGTTGCGGTGCCCATCTGGTCCAGCTGCGCCGGACAGCCAGCGGTCCTTTTGATCTGTCCGGCAGCGTGACCATGGCCGAACTTACTGCCGACGGGGCAGGAGCGGCGCTGCAGAGCCGCATTACAGCCATTGCTGCTGCACTGAAACATCTGCGCACTGTCCGGCTTGATGCCGCCGCCTGTCACAAGGTGAGGCATGGCATCGCTCTGCAGCGCGAAGATGTCGCCGCAGACGCAGGCTTGATCCTTGCCGGAGAGACTGTCCAGCTCCTCTGCGGAGACGCACCTGCTGCCGTCGCCGAGTCTGAACCTTCATGGGGGGAGCCCGGCGCCAGACTCAGACTCTTGCGGGTATTTGACCAGGATTGTCCTTTACATTCGGCAAGATAGTGTGTTAAAAGAAATATTCTTCTGAATCGAAGGGTAGCAGTACTTACATAATTTTTTTTGAAAGGGGGTGTACAAAGATGCTGGCAACAGACAAGAAACAGGAAATCATCGATGCGTTCAAGCTGCATGAGAGCGATACCGGTTCTCCGGAAGTGCAGATTGCGATTCTCACCGAGCGGATTATCTATCTGACCGATCACTTCAAGACACACAAGAAGGATCATCACAGCCGCCGCGGGCTTCTCAAGATCGTTGGTCAGCGCCGTCGTCTGCTTGACTATGTCAAGGGCAAGGACGTTGAGCGTTACAAAACAATCATCGAGCGACTCGGCATACGTAGGTAATACGGGGCAGTATATCCGCGAGCGGGTATATTGCCTCACTTTTTTTAACTTTTACTGTTGGGGGCGTGGATAAAGATGCAGAGGGAAAGTCTGCCTTTTTATCGACGGCCCCAACACCTGTTTTTCAGGTGAGGAGATTTGACAGATGGCATTTCAAAAAGTAGAACTTGAGTTCGGTGGCCGGACTCTATCCATTGAGACCGGCAAGATGGCAAAGCAGGCCAATGGGGCAGTAGTTGTCAGAAGCGGTGATACCATGGTGCTGGTCACTGCGGTAGCAAGCAAGGGGATCAAGGATGGGCAGGATTTCTTCCCGCTGACAGTAAATTATCAGGAGAAAGCCTACGCCGGCGGCAAGATTCCCGGCGGTTTCTTCAAGCGTGAGGCGCGTCCGTCTGATCCGGACACCCTTCCCTGCCGTCTCATCGCCCGGCCGATCCGGCCGCTGTTCCCGGAGACATTCCTTAACGATACCCAGATCATGGCAACCGTCATCTCTGCCGACAAGGACAACGACCCCGGCATTCTCTCCATGATCGGCGCATCTGCTGCTCTTGAAGTTTCCGACATTCCGTTTTTCGGCCCAATCGCCGGTGTCAAGGTAGGCCGGGTCAACGGCGAGTTCATTGCCAACCCGACTGCCGAGCAGCTTGAGCTGAGCGATATGGAGATAATTGTTGCTGCCAGTCGCGATGCCATCTGCATGGTAGAAGGCGGCGCCGACGTTCTTTCTGAAGACGTCATGCTCGATGCCATTTTCTTCGGGCACAAGGCAGTCCAGCCGATTCTCGATGCCCAGGAAGAGCTGAAGGCCAAGGCCGGTGTTGCCAAGCGCGAAGTGCTGCCGCCGGTTGTCGATACCGAATTGAAGGCCAAGGTTGCCGCTCTGGCACAAGCCCGCATTAAGGAGGCGGTGAAGATCGTTTCCAAACAGGAGCGTCACAATGTTATCGACGCAGTGATTGACGAAACCGTTGCCGCCCTGGCAAGTGACTATGAAGGGCGCAACAAGGAGATCAAGGGCTTTGTCGGCGATCTGGAGTATGAGCTGGTCAGAGAGCATATCATCAAGGACGGCGAGCGGATTGACGGTCGTGACACCACAACCATCAGACCGATCACCACTGAAGTGTCGCTGCTGCCCCGCGTTCACGGTTCAGCCCTCTTTACCCGCGGTGAGACCCAGGCGCTGGTTGCCGCTACACTCGGAACATCCATCGACCAGCAGCGCATTGACTCCCTCTACGGCGAGTCCAAGAAAACCTTCCTGCTGCACTACAACTTCCCCCCTTACTCTGTCGGCGAGACCAGTTTCCGTCTTGCTCCGGGGCGCAGGGAGATCGGTCACGGTGCGCTGGCTGAAAGGGCTTTGAAAGCGGTTCTGCCGAAGCATGACGATTTCCCTTACACCATCAGGATCGTTTCCGAGACCCTGGAGAGCAACGGTTCTTCCTCCATGGCTACCGTCTGTGGCGGCTCCCTCTCCATGATGGATGCCGGTATTCCGATCAAGGCGCCGGTCGCCGGTATCGCCATGGGCCTGATCAAGGAAGGCGATGACGTGGCCATCCTCTCCGACATCCTCGGTGACGAGGACCATCTCGGCGACATGGACTTCAAAGTTGCCGGTACTGCCGAAGGGGTTACCGCCCTGCAGATGGATATCAAGATTACAGGTGTTTCCCGCGACATCATGAAGAAGGCCCTGGAGCAGGCCCGTGCCGGGCGGCTCCATATCCTCGGCAAAATGGCCGAGACCATTGCCGCTTCCCGCGAAGATATGTCTTCCTATGCGCCGCGCATCACCACCATCTTCGTCAAGACCGACAAGATTCGCGACGTCATCGGTACCGGCGGCAAGAACATCCGCAACATCACCGAGACAACCGGCGTTGTGGTTGACATCGATGATACCGGCAGAATCAACATCGCCAGCAACGACAAGGCTGCCTGCGACCTGGCTATCAAGATGATCCGGGATCTGACCGCGGAAGCCGAAGAGGGCAAACTCTACAGCGGCATCGTCAAGAAGATCATGGACTTCGGTGCCTTTGTGGAAATTTTCCCCGGAACCGACGGCCTGGTGCATATTTCCGAACTGGATACCGAGCGGGTCAAGAATGTTTCCGACGTCCTCAAAGAGGGTGACAAGGTTCTGGTCAAGTGCATCGGCATCGACAAACAGGGCAAAATCAAACTCTCCCGCAAGGAGGCACTTGGCGCCACTCTGGCCGAGTAGCAGCAGGCAGCAATTGATATCAAGGAAAGGCGGCATAAACAGCCGCCTTTTTTATGTGTACACTGTTGCAGATTTGATTTCAGGGGCTATGATTTACCAATGCTAAAACAAACGAAACTTTCCAACGGAATAAGAATCATCACCAAGCAGCTGCCATACTCCTGTTCGGCATCAGTCGGCTTCTGGGT
>VEOV01000047.1 GCA_012026855.1 Geobacter sp. | reverse complement strand
GGGTGCTGGTCCAGACGCTCAATCCGGAGCATTTTGCCGTGCAGGCGGCGGTAAACCATGACTATGAAGCGTTTTATTGCGAAGAGCTTGCCCAGAGGGAGGATGCGGTCTACCCGCCGTTCTCCAGGCTGGCAGCCATTCAGCTGTCGGGCAATCTGCAAAAATCTGTCGAGGACGAGGCAAAAAAAGCAGCCGCAGCTCTCAGAAAAATCAAAAAAGAGCTGCGGCTCAGGGTTGACATCCTAGGTCCGGCAACGGCGCCGCTCGGCATGATTCGCGGCCGCCACCGCTGGCATATCCTGCTGAAATCTCCTGACAGGACGGCTTTGCGCCGGCTTGTGCAGGGCTTCAAGCAGTCATTTCAGCCGGTACAGACGGTGAGGCTGGCCATTGACATAGATCCCCTCGAACTGCTCTGACCTGGGGCTATTTAGCAGTTTTTGCCTTTGCCCGCGGGGTCTTTACTGCCTTTGCCGGTTTGGCAGGCGCAGTCCTGGCCTGCAGGTTTGCCATCCGCTTAGCCCTGGCCTTTGCCAGCACATCAGTCATGCCTCTCTCTTCAGCAGCTTTTCTTCTAGCTTCAGAGAAGTTTTTCGCAGCAAGTTTCTGGCTGCTCTTGATGCCGAACTTTTTCCTGTACTGACCTGGTGTCATCTGATGGGCAGTTGCCAGATGTTTTTTGAGAGTCTTAAAGCCGCCCTTTTGACACTCAAGGCAGATTACTTCATCTTTTTTGAATGCCTGACGAATTGTGATAATGGATTCTTTCTGTTCTGCTGCCGGTTTGACTTCAGTTGCTTCTACAGCAATGCCTTGATCAAGATTTTTCAGGGCGGCATGAACAATTTGCAGTTCCTGCACAAGCTGATCCGTTGTCATGGTCGTGTTTGATGCATGTGCTGATACAATCTCAGATACAAGTTCCAGCAGTGTCTTCATCTCTTTCTCCTTTATCGGTTGCTTGTTTAAGTGTGACCCCGGTTTTTATAGTGCATGACAGTCAGCATATTATGTTTAATTAGACATTGTCATGATTATCTTACTGATTTCCCAATTGTCAACTGATCTTTTAAAGAAAAGCTGCTTCAGAGGCGTTAAGTTCCAATAATCTTGTCCAACCCGGTCGAGCAAGCTTGAAAATGGTCCGGCACCTGCTATACTGCAGACGTGCTTTTTCAGGGTATCTGGAGAGGCGGCGGAGTGCTGCATGAGCTATGATTGCTGCTGGTTTAACCCGGAACGTAATCCCCTCGAATGTCCGAATATCGACGAGGGTGAGGAGTATCTCTATGCCTCGCCCCGCAAACGTTTTGTGGAAAAGTGCATTGACTGCCAGTGGTTTCAGCGGGATCTGGCCTCCATGCCGGAAAATAATCCGTTCAAAAACATAATCCTGACCCTGCGTGAAGAGTACAAGGAACAGAAGGGGCACCTGCAGTCGCTCTCCGCATTTCTTTCCAGCAAAAGCCGGGAGATCAAGTTTCTCCATGAGCTCAGCCTGGTGCTGCAGACCTCCATGGAGCTGGACGAAGTGCTTTCGGTTGCCATGACTGCCATAACCTCGGGCAAGGGGTTTGGCATGAACCGGGCTTTTCTGCTCATGGTTGACCGGGAGAGGAATTCCCTGGTGGGGCATCTGGGGGTTGGTCCCAAGGACTATGAAGAGGCGTGGCGGATCTGGGACGAGGTTGACCGGAGCAATTTCTCGTTGACCGAGCTGTCAAAGGATTTCTACAAATCAAAGCTTGCCACCGAGAAGGTCAAGTTTCAGGACGTTCTTGAACAGCTGACCGTTTCACTGGATGACACCAGCCACATTTTCAACCGCGCTCTCCGTGAGAGACGGACGATTCATGTGGAAAATGCCTTTGATGATCAGGATATCGACCGGAAACTGGTCGACCTGCTCGGTGTCAGCCGCTTTCTGGTCATGCCCCTCATCTCCCGCAACAGAAGCATCGGCATTCTCCTGGCTGACAATTTTGTCACCAACAAGCCGATTTCGCCGCGGGATCTGCAATCCCTGCAGACTTTTGCCTTTCCGGTTGCCTTTGCCATTGAACGGGCTTCCCTGTATGAGCGTCTGCAGGAGGAGGTGGACAAGCAGACCCAGGCAAACAGGAAGCTGCAGGAGCAGCAGGCGCTCATCGTCAAGATGGAGCAGATGGCGGTTGTCGGCAGGATTACTGCCAGCATTGCCCACTCAATCCGCAATCCTCTGGCCGCCATCGGCGGTTTTGCCAGGCACCTGCTGAAAAGCGGCAACCCTGACGAAAAAAGGGAATACCTGGAACATCTGGTTGCTGCCGCAAAGCAGCTGGACGATGTCCTTGAAGAGGTGTTTACCTACTCCGAATCGCTGCACCCTGTCATGGATCTCTGGGATCTTAATCAGCTTGCCGCTATGGTTAGCGATGCGGTCAGGCCAAAGCTTGCAGAAATGCAGCTGCTGCTTGAGCTTGATCTGGCTGAGGGGATACCGAAGGCCTGGCTTGACTACAAGCAGATCTCATACTGCCTGCGAGCCATTATCCTGCATGTAGCCGCCAGCCAGCAACCGGGGGGCGTTATCCGGGTGGCAAGCTCGTCCGACGGCAATACTCTGCGCCTCTGTGTGCTTGACAGCCAAAACAGCCTGTCGGCCGAGGACAGATCCCGCTTGATGACGCCGTTCTCTGAAACGGAAACCCTGGGTGAGGGGGGTGGGCTGGCGCTCTGCATGATTATACTGGAGCGTCACGGCAGCCTGCTGACCATGGAAGATATTGCCGGTGGCGGCACAAAATACTGCATAACTCTGCAGGAGAAGGGGGTAATATGAGCAGGATTCTTATTGTGGATGATGAAGCGAGCATCAGGCTGCTTTATTCGCAGGAGCTGACCGATGAGGGGTACCGGGTAGATGCTGCCGCCAGTATTGCCGAGGCGCTTGAACTGCTGGCTAAAAACAGCTATGACGTGGCTCTCCTTGATATCAAACTGAAGAACGAGAGCGGGCTGGACCTGCTCCAGAAACTGGTCAAGGAGCAGAGCGAGATGGCGGTGATTCTCTCCACGGCGTTCTCCTGTTACAAGGATGATTTCTCAGCGTGGCTGGCGGACAGCTATGTGGTAAAGTCCAGCGACATGCAGGAACTTAAAGACGAGATCAGACGGCTTCTGGCTCGCAAAAAGGCAGACTGACACTTTTCAGATGAGAAAACAACTCTCCGTCATACTGATGTGGCATATGCATCAGCCGCTCTACAAGGATCCGGTTTCCGGCGAATACATCCTTCCCTGGACCTATCTCCATGCCGTCAAGGATTACTACGACATGGCGGCCATAGTGGACGAGGTGGATGGCGCCCGGGCCGTATTCAACTTTGTGCCGTCGCTCCTTGAGCAGCTTGAGGACTATGCTGCCGGGACGGCCAAGGACCAGTTCCTGCAGCACGGCAGGATGCATCCGGCGGATATGGGTGACAGGGAGAAACTGTTCGTCATCAACAATTTCTTTTCCGTCAACCGGCAACGTCTTATCGAACCGCACCGGCGTTATAGTGAGCTTTACCGGATCCTGGGGGATGAATCCCAGCAGGATAGTGAGCGGCTGCTACGCCAGTTCCGGGATCAGGACCTGCTGGACCTGCAGCTCTGCTTTTTCCTGGCCTGGACCGGCGAAGCCGCCAGGAGAAGGTATCCGGAGATTCAGGAGCTGGTGGCCAAGGGGCGGGGCTACACCCAGGATGACAAAACCGTACTCTTTGACTGCCATGCAAAAATTCTCAAGGAGATTATCCCCCTTTACCGGAAGCTGCATGGCGAGGGGAAGATCGAACTGTCGGTAACCCCCTATTTCCACCCGATCATGCCGCTGCTGTGCGACATCAAGATAGCCTCGGCCGCCATGCCCAGAGTGCATTTGCCGGATGTGCTGTTCCGTCATCCCGAGGATGCCAGAAGCCAGATTCTTGCCGGCGCCGCCTGTTTTGAACGGGTTTTCGGCTTTCCACCCTCGGGGAGCTGGCCATCGGAAGGCTCGGTCAGTGATCAGGTGCTGGCCATCATGGCAGACTGTGGCACCCCCTGGGCCGCGACCGATGAAGGGGTGCTCTCCGCGTCACTGGGGGGGCTTGGCATCGCCAAGGAGGCGCTCTACCACCCGTATCTCTTCGGCAGCGGCGGCAAGGACATCGCCCTGTTTTTCAGGGACCATACCCTGTCCGACCTGATCGGCTTTACCTACTCCCAGTGGGAGGAGCAGCGGGCAATAACGGATTTTACCCACCGGCTGCGGGGTATTGCCGCCAGCCAGCCCGATGCTTCGGTGGTGCCGGTTATCCTCGATGGCGAAAATGCCTGGGAATACTACCCTGACAACGGCTACCACTTCCTGAAGGGACTTTACCAGGCGCTGGCCGCGGCCCGTGATATTCATACCGCCACCTGCACGGAAATCCTGGCCATGACGGAATGCCGCCGGCTGCAGCACATACATCCCGGCTCCTGGATAAATGCCAATTACGACATCTGGATCGGCCATCCAGAGGAGAACATGGGGTGGGAGCTGATGGCTGCCGCCCGTGAAGCGGCCGTCAATGCCAGCCCGGCCATAGCCGCTCTGCTCGGCAAGGGGATTACCGACCTGGACGCCATTGAGGACAAGGTTGCCGCCAGCGTCTGCCGGGACCTTTTTGCCGCCCAGGGGAGCGACTGGTTCTGGTGGTACGGGGATGACCACTTTTCGCCCCACAGCGACCAGTTTGACCTGCTGTTCCGCCGCCACCTCATGAGCATCTACCGGACGCTCTGGCTGGAGATCCCGCCTGCCCTCTATGAGCCGGTAAAGCTGAAAACACCTGCCGGGTTTGTCCGGCCGCCGGCAGGGTTCATCTCCCCGGAGATCAGCGGTTATGTGGGGGACTATTTCGAGTGGCTGGCTGCCGGTCTTTATGACCTGTCCAGGCAGGCTTCGGCCATGCACACGGCAACGGCCTCCCTGCGGCACTTTTATTACGGCTTTGACCGGAAGAACCTCTACTTCAGGATAGATGGCGAACAGCCCCTGGAGCGGCTTATCCTCCCCGAAGACCTGTTTGTCCTTCACCTGAAAGGACGGGCCGACTGCCGGCTGATCATGACCGGTGGTAAAGGTGATGCGATTTTGCAGTTGAAACAGGACGACGATTGGCAGGATAGCGACAGCAGCTGCAAATTTGCCATCCGGAAAATCTGCGAGATAGAGCTGCCGCTGGCGCTGTTGCAGCTGTCTGCCGGGGATTATTTCTTTGCCTCACTGGCCCAGATCCGAGGCCGGGATGAGGTCGGCAGGTGGCCGTCCGATGCGCCGATGAAGCTGATCTATGCCGGTGGCGAACTGGAGCTGGATACATGGTTGATATGAAAAAACAATTGATTGCGGAGAAATAAGATGTCTGAACTGCGCTGGGATCCGCTTAAGGAACACTGGGTTATCATTGCCACCGAGAGAGGCCGGCGGCCGCGCGACTATCATATGGAGCGGGCTGTGCATGAGAGTGAAGTCTGCCCATTCTGCTACGGTTTCGAGGGGAAAACGCCGCCGGAGATTTTCTCCATCAGAAACTACGGTGAACCGAATAATCCGGGCTGGCAGGTGCGGGTCATTCCCAATAAATATCCGGCTCTCCGGGTGGAAGGGGTTGTCAGGAGCCGCGGTTACGGCCTTTACGACGTGCGGGACGGCATTGGCGCCCATGAGGTGATTATCGAGACGCCGGACCATACCAAGGGGATGGCGGATCTTACCCCCCAGGAGATCACCAACGTGCTGTTTGCCTACCGGGCAAGGCTGCTGGATCTGCGCAACGATCTGCGGCTGCGGCATCTGGTGCTGTTCAAGAACCATGGCGCCCAGGCCGGGGC
>VEOV01000148.1 GCA_012026855.1 Geobacter sp. | reverse complement strand
CTCTTTCGCAGACCTGCTTCTCGGCAACGCTAATGCGGATTTCGCCCGGTTTTTCGCCGATTGCTTCAACCGAATTCATGATCAGGTTCATGACCACCTGTCTTATCTGGTTTGCATCGGCATCAAACCGGCTGATATTGTGCGAGGCAACTGTCTCGACGTTGATATTTTTTGGCAGGTTTGGTTGCAGCATTCGTACAATTTCTGTGACCAGATCAAACATGTCGACTCTGGAAATCATGGCAGGCGCTTTGCCGGCATAAGCCAGCATCTGTTGACATAGGTCGGCCGCCCGCTCGGCAGCTTTTTCTATTTCAGGAATGCTTTTGTCAAGCCTTTCAGGGTGCAGACGCAGAATGCCGCTGTGGCCGATGATGACCGCCAGGATATTATTGAAATCATGGGCAATGCCTCCTGCCAGCAGCCCAATGCTTTCCCAGCGCATGCTTTCCTGAAGCTGGTGCTCCAGGGTCAGTTTTTCTTCCTCTACCTGCTTGCGGAAGGTTATGTCGTGCCCCTGGGCAATTGTCGCGACCGGCGTCCTGCCGTCAGGAGCATAAATTGTTGCCGAATTCCATAAGACTGTGCGTAAGGAGCCATCAAGATGTTGTATCTGGATTTCGACAGTCTCCATGCGCTCTCCGGTCGATGCTTTTTTTATGCTCTCCATGGAAGCGGCAGCATGGTCCTCAGGAAAAATAATCTCCACCGATTTGCCGAGAACATCGGCTTCATTGCGGCCAGTCATCTGTTCAAAGGCATGGTTGATGCGGGTGATGCAGAAATTAGCATCCCAGACAATAATCGGCGCATTGGCGTGATTTATCAGGCTTTCCAGGTAAACATTGGAGTTTCGCAGGCTTTCTTCAGCCTGATTGCGCTTGTCGATCTCCTTTACCAGTCTTCTGTTCCAGAAAATGGTGAAGCCCAAAAACAGTGAGAACACCCCTCCAAGACATAGCACCCATTTCCTCAAATGCGGCCAGACTGACTGCTTTTCCACACGCACAGAGCACCATTTTTGCATGATGGCATCGTGCTGTTCACTGGGGATAGCATTGATTGCCTTGTTAAGAATTCCAACAAGAGGGGTATAGTCCTTACGGATAGCGTACATTAAGGGCTCTGGTGGTTGCTCAACAAAGCCAGCCACTTTGAGCTCGGGATATTTGTTGATCAGATAACCTACACTATAGGTTCTGACGATCAGGGCATCTGCTCTTGACTCTGCAACGGCATGGAACTGTTGCTCGACTGAATCAACCTCCACTCTTTCAATGTCAGGAAAAGGAGCAAGCAGCTTGTCATTCAGCCTGACACCTTTGATCGTTGCTATCTTCTTGCCTCGCAGGGAGCCGATGCCGCCTATGAAGGGGGCATCGTCGCGGGTAATAATCAGTTGCTTTACATCCATGAGTGGCTCGGTAAAAGTCATATAGCTGAGCCGCTCTGGAATGTAGTAGGAGATGAACATATCCACTTCAGCTGCTTTTACCTTGTCGTCGAGTTCTGATAAACCGGCCACGACAAACTCGAATTTTACGCCGCTGCTCTCCTCAATCAGTTTGAGATAATCAGCCTCGATACCCTTGATGATGCCATTGTCAACGAATTTCAGCGGTGGTACGACCGGTGCCATGCCAACCCTGATGGGGGTGTGCTGTGCAATCCAGGTTTTTTCTGCTTGCGTCAGACTGATTGGCCTGTTGGGACTGATTGCTGCATTGCCCGCATCGCCAGCGGCTCCCGGAATGGCTTCTCCAGGGGCAGCTGCACTGAGCAACAACAGGCATATGGCGATTATTGACTTCCACTTTGGCATGTCTTTGGCCCTGGTACTTAACAGTTAAGCTTTAGAGTGGATAAAGCACCGATTTGAGTGCCGCTTTAAGCTCGCTGAAGTTATATGGCTTCTGAATAAAGTGGTTCACACCCAGATTTTCGAACTTTTCCGCAATCTCCTGTTCGTTGTAGCCGCTTGACATGATTATCTTGATTGCAGGATCAAGCTGCCTAAGCTCACGGAAGCATTGTTCGCCATCCATGCGGGGCATGGTCAGATCGAGGATTACGCATGAGATGGCAACTCCTGATTTATAGAGTTCGAGAGCCTCCACCCCGTCTTTGGCCACAATAACTGAAAAGCCGAGTTCCTTGAGCATCTCTGCGCTGATATTTAGTACTACTTCCTCATCGTCCACGAGCAGCACCGCGCCGTTCCCATGTAGGGTTTCATCACTGGATCTGGTATCAATAAGACCGACAGCCGTTTCGATTGCCGGCAGCAGCACCTTGAATGAAGTTCCTTTGCCAAGCTCACTGTAAATACATATTCCCCCTCTGTGGCCACGGATAATGCCGTGTACGGCCGCCATACCAAGTCCGCGTCCAGTGAATTTAGTGGTGAAGAAGGGGTCAAAGATCCTGCTTTGGGTCTCTTTGCTCATGCCGGAACCGGTATCGGTAATCTCCAGGAAAACGTAATTTCCTGCTGCCATGTTCTCGTTGACAGCGAGTTGTGCCAGGTAGCTGGCAGCGCACTCCATGCTGCCGGTCCTGATGGTGATGAAACCACATCCTGCGCCGATGGCTTCAGAGGCATTTATGACCAGATTCATGATGATTTGCTGTATCTGGGAAGAGTCTGCTTCGACAGACGGCAGGTCAGGGGCCAGATTTAGTTTAAGGATGGCTTTCCTGGAGATGGATACCTCCAGCATCGACTTCATCTCCTCAATGATATGGTTCAGATTCAGTTTTGAAATAATGAACTTGCCCTTGCCAGAGTAGGCCAGCATCTGTTTGGCCAGGTCAGCGGCCCGCATGGCAGCCTGTTCAATCTGCTGCAGGTTTGGTACTAAAGGCGATTCCGGAGCCAGCTTCATCCGGGCAAGCTCTGCGTTGCCCAGTATTGCCATGAGTATGTTGTTGAAATCATGGGCAATGCCGCCAGCCAGGATGCCGAGACTTTCCAGTTTCTGTGCGTGCAGCAGCTGCTTTTCAAGAGACAGCCTCTCTAACTCGGCATTTTTGAATTCATCGATATCGGTGCAGGTGCCGAACCATTTAATGACGGCACCCTGGTCATCTTGTACCGGAACACCCCGCACCAGCCACCACTTATAGACACCGTCCGCCCGGCGTAGACGGCATTCCAGTGAATATTCGGCAAGGTTGTTAATTGCGTTCTGCCAGGCACCCCAGGCCATCTGCTGGTCATCGGGATGAAATGGCTTATTCCAGCCATGTCCCAGGCTTTCTTCCAGGGTCAACCCTGTATAGCCCATCCACTGCTGGTTGAAATAGATGTTTTTGCCAGCTGGGTCGCAAATCCAGACGATCTGCGGCATCGCTTCTGCCAGCAGGCGGAACTCCCGCTCGCTCTTTCTGAGAGCCTCCTCCTGATGCTTGTTGAGGGTGATATCGCGGCCCGTGGCATAAGTTTGATTTTCGTCCCTGTTGTAGACGGCCTGCCATGACAGCCAGCGAACGGAGCCATCCTTGCAGAGGTAGCGATTCTCGAATGCCATCGTATAGCCAAGCTGTTGTTGCCTGGCCATCTCTTCAAGGGTTGGTTGTCTGTCATCCGGGTGAATGAATTCAATGAACGGTTTCGTAATAAGTTCATCTTGCGAATATCCCAATACTTCAGTGCAGGCGGGATTCGTCTTCAGAAAGGCTCCGTTGGGATCGGCAATGACCATGATGTCACTGGAAGCAAGGAAAAACTTGTAGAACTGCTCCCGCTCGATTTCAGCCTGTTTGAGCTTGGTGATGTCGCGGGCGGCAGCAAAGACACCGCTAACATTGCCTGCATTGTCGCGGTAGACTGTAGCATTATAGAGGACCGGCGTTATCCTGCCGGCCCTGTGTCGGATTTCCAGGGGATAGTCACGGACCTGTCCTTCCCGGAACACGAGCCGGTATCCTTCTCTGGCATTTTGTGG
>VEOV01000135.1 GCA_012026855.1 Geobacter sp. | reverse complement strand
GGCCTCGCCGGTGCGGCCGATCATGACGTTGGTGTCGTTGTAGACCGGGTAGACCGGGTCGCCGATGGCCACCACGTTGTCCAGGGCGAAGATGTCCAGGATGTTGGCGCAGTCGCACTTGGAGCCGTCGGAGATGAACATCTCCTCGGTCTTGAGGCTGACCCCCAGCGGCTTGTAGGATTTCTCGATGATGGCGTTGATCAGCCAGTCATACCCCTGCTCCGGGCCGTAGCCGGCGAAGTTGGCGGTGGTGCCCAGATCGTCGACCGCATCGTGGAAGGCCTTCAATACGGCCGGTGCCAGGGGACGGGTGACGTCGCCGATGCCGAGGCGGATCACCTTGGCGTCCGGGTTGGCGGCGGAAAATTCACGCACGCGGCGGCCGATTTCGGGAAAGAGGTAGCCAGCTTTAAGTTTCAGGTAGTTATCGTTGATTTTTGCCACGGGGTAAAACCTCCTCTGATGATTGGTGATAACGTAAACAACTAGATTAATCTTGGCAAGAATTTTCAGTTTGAAGTGGGGCAATTATCATCTTTTCCGGCAGATTCACTGGAGATCACTAGCCTTCAGGATCGCCAGATCCGATTTGACCTGTCGTTCCACGTATTCCTCGATGACCAGAGCCGGTTTGACTTTGGCCACCAGCTCTCCGATGGGAGTCCTGCTGTTCCAGCGCTGGCTCAGGTAGCGGGTCTGGCTGAAATGCTCTGAGAGAAACGGCAACATGTTGGTCATGAAGGAGTCGCGGAAAACTAGTGCCCTTGGCAGGTCCGCTCGCTGCTGAACCATGTCGAACTGCTCCTTGCCGGGAACATTGAGGGCAACCCTGGTTGCCTGCCGCGGCCTACGTGGTTGCAGGCGGAGCTCTTCGTCGGGGAGGAAGCGACTCCCCCCCAGCATGGTGGCGAGATCGCCGCCGTTACTCGGCTGCTGTCCCAGAGTAAAGTCCGTTGGCTCCTGCGCTGCCATACCGGGGAACCAGCGACTCACAGGTACCATTAGCTCCCGATATGCCACAAATGCCCCGTATTCGTTCCAGTGGGTATCGGTCTTGTAGTAGAGCTGGTGGTCAGCCTTGGCCTGCCGCAAGGCCGAACGGGGATCAACAATAGTTACCCGTGTGTTGTGCCGGAGATAGTCCAACAGGTCGTCCAGTGCGGTACGCTGCCGAATTTTGGCCAATGATACTGGGAGATGCTCTCCGTAAATCGTTTCCTTGTTGGGGGCAACGACAAAAAGGTAACGGATGCCCTGCCGCTCCAGCCAGACCCGCTTCATTTCCAGCGAATCGGCCCACTTTCGCAGTTGCTCCGGTTCAAAGCGGGTGATCCCGCGATAGTCGTTGATTGATTTATCGCCGGTATAAAAGAGCCAACCATTCATACCCTTCACCACCAGGCTTGAAGGGTTATAGTCAAGCAATCGATATTGAAGTAGAAAATTAATATGGATAAGCTCAGTGCGAAAACCGAAGTGGTCATTGAAATAGGACGTATACTGGCCGGGAAATGCACGTAAAGCAGCCATTCCCCTGGGGTACGGCGGTCGAACGGCAAGGGCGCGGTTCTCCTCTATGTTGCTGCCGGGCAGAGTGAGTATGCCGATTAGCGGAAACGTGATGACCAGAAGAAAAATTACAATTAGCAGATGGTTAAATAGTCTGGCCATGACTGCTCAAAACTGCCGGTAGATGAAGGGCATGAAGGTAGTGGTCGAAACCGTTATAATTGAGCCGGCCATGATGCCGCACAGACAGGCAAACTCGCTTGCAGTCGCCAGAAAGCTGAATCGGGACCTTACAAGATAGGCACTTATCGTGGGGGTAATCGGCGTGACCGCAACCATGCCGAAACAGAGCGTAGCCAGCAGCGTTTTGTTGAGATACATGAACACATTGTAATTGAGCCCGGTCCCGGGGGGAAATCCGGCAAGTGCCTGCAGGTAGTAGAGTGCAGTCTGGAGCGACGGTGCCCGGAAAACCACCCAAGTCAGAATAAGGATGGCGATCAGATAGCAGTGTTGCAGTGGTGACCAGAGCTTTTTCAGCACTTTTCCCCACCAGAGGCCTTCGAATCCGAGGAGGAGACCGTGCAGCCCCCCCCATACCAAGTTATGCCAGCCAGTTCCATGCCAGATGCCACAGACAGTGAAGGTAAGAAAGCTGCTGAGCGTGGCAATTATGAGCATCGGCTTCTGCCCCCTTTCCAGCCGGCGCCTGATGCCGTCGGTAACTAAAGCGTAATTG
This sequence comes from Geobacter sp., assembly GCA_012026855.1. Lineage (GTDB taxonomy): Bacteria > Desulfobacterota > Desulfuromonadia > Geobacterales > DSM-12255 > VEOV01. Next base: position 7,470 of record VEOV01000135.1, on the reverse strand, counting down.
AGCGGAGTGAACAGATAATCACGCAGCCAGCTGGAGAGTGAGATGTGCCAGCGCTGCCAGAACTCTCTGAGTGAGCGGGCCACATAGGGGTAGTTAAAATTTTCCGCAAAGCGGAAACCAAAGATTCTTCCCAGGCCGATAGCCATGTCCGAATAGCCGGAAAAGTCGAAATAGATCTGGAGCGTATAACAGACAATACCTAGCCAGGCGATGCAGCTGGTCAACTCCTGGCCGGGGATGGAGAAAACCTGGTCGGAGACCTGGGCCAGGGTATCGGCAACCAGGACCTTTTTCCCCAGGCCGATAATGAAGCGTTTGACACCTTCAGTGAACCGAGTCAAGTCAGGTCGGGGCGAGGCCAGGTCGTCGGCCACCTCACCATAACGGATGATCGGGCCGGCGGTGATTTTGGGGAACATGGTCATAAACAGGGCGAAACGGGTAAGGGAACGCTCCGGTTCGGTAACGCCTTGCGAGATGTCGATGAGATAAGCTAGTGCCTGAAATACGAGGAAAGACAAACCAAGGGGGAGAACCTGCCCGAGCTGAGCAGAAGGGTGAACGTTGGGGAGCAGTAGGTGTTTTACGACATCACCATACTTGAAACCGGCCAGGATGCCGATGTTGAAAATGACGGCCAGAGCAAGGTACCGGTTTCCGGTGCTGCTGTCACGGTGTTGCCGGATTGCTTCGGCCAGCAGGTAGTTGCCGATTACCAGCAGCACCAGGATAATGCTCCGTTCTCCCTCGCTCCAGATGTAGAAAAAAAGGCTGGCAGCAAGGAGGAACGGGACTTTAAAACGACTGGCTGAAACGAAATATCCGGCCAGGGTCAGGGGCAGGAAGAGAAACAGGAATATGGGGGCGCTAAAGCTCATAAAATAAAAACTAGCGGAGTCCCAGCAGGTCCTGCATGTCGAACAACCCTTGCTTCTTCCCTACCACCCACTGGGCGGTCCGCACCGAGCCGCGGGAGAATATATCACGGGTTATGGCGCGGTGGGAGATCTCGATTCGCTCTCCCATGTCGGCGAAGTTGGCGGCGGAAAATTCGCGCACGCGGCGACCGATTTCGGGAAAGAGGTAGCCAGCTTTAAGTTTCAGGTAGTTATCGTTGATTTTTGCCATCGTGAAAGTACATCCTCCAATTGTATGTTGAGCCGCGGCGCTCGGGCCGCTGGCATTGCTATTCAGTGTGTCAGAGAAAATAGTCACAGAGTGTCGAATGCGTGGCAGGGAAAATCGTCTCTCACTGCAACGCCTCTGCTTCTCGACCTTCAGCGGTTCTCTTGTGGCATTCAGCAGTCTGCGGAATGGGAGGGTAAAGGGGGTAGTCGACGGGCCCCGGCTGTTTTTGTTCGATACGACTTCCCCTGCCACGGACTTACTGATCAGTGACGGTTTTCCCGGTCACATTACATTTAGCTATTTCGGCGTACCGTTCCAGCCGCTGTTCATGGACCTCTCACCCTTGTAGTTCCATTTCCCCTGGAAAGATTCGAAGCCATCCTCGAATTCGAAGCGGAAAGCGCCGCTGCCGTTGTCCTGGGTCCAGGTGCCGGAGAGGATGTTGCCGTTCAGGGTCCCTTTGATCCGGCCGTTGGCATGGGTATATTTACCGGTCACGGTGTCGCCATTGAAGTTCAGGGTCATGGCGCCGTAATCGGTGTTGTAGGAACGCTTGAACGAGTCATAGGACGATGACTGGGGCGGTGCTTCGTGACGGGCGCCGGAGCCCCGCTGGCTGCCGCTCCAGCCGCCGCGCCAGTCGTGCTCCCCTGCGTAGCTCCATTTGGCATCGAAGCTGGAGAGGTCAGGGGAGAAGTTCATGATCACGGCGCCCTTGCCGTTGTTCTGGTGCCAGACACCGGTGACGATGTTGTTGTCAAACGTCCCTTCAAGGGTGCCATTCTGATGGGTGTAGGTGCCGCTGACGTAGTAGCCGTTGAAGTTGAGCTTCATGGTGCCGTAATTGGTTTCGTAGGTGCGCATCTCGGCAAAACAGAGCGGTGCAAGCAGCATGACGACGAGCATTGTGAGCAGCAGACTGACAAGCTTTTTCATGGCACTCTCCTTTTACAATTGATGGTGCTGCACAACAGGTCTACCAATATGGCGAAATGCCGCAGAGCGGCAGTTCTTAATTGTTGTAACTGTAAACGAGGAATTTTTTGTCCTGGCAAGGCTGTCGAGGAGCAGGGCGGAGGCGTAGCAGCGCTACGCCGCACAACCGGCTCTGAAGACTTACGCCGCCAGGGCGAAAAAGAACTGTTTATTTTAAACCTAAAACGTCCTGCATATCATAGAGTCCCGGCGCCTTGCCGACAATCCACTTGGCTGCCCGTACCGAGCCGCGGGAGAACATGTCCCTGGTCATGGCCCGGTGGGAGATTTCGATCCGTTCCCCCTGGCCGATGAAGTAGACGGTGTGCTCGCCGATGATGTCGCCGCCGCGCACGGTCTGCATGCCGATCTCTTCCTTGGTCCGCTCGCCGCAGATCCCTTCCCGGTGGTAGTTGGCCACCTTGTTGTAGTCCCTGCCCAGGGCCTCGGCCACCACTTCACCCATGCGCACCGCGGTGCCGGAGGGGGAGTCCTTTTTCTTGTTGTGGTGCAGCTCGACGATTTCCACGTCGAAGTCGTCACCCAGGGTCTTGGCCACATCCTTCAGTACCTTGAAGCAGACGTTGACCCCGACGCTCATGTTGGGGGCCAGTACCGCCGGGATCTCCCGGGCCAGTTCAACCGCCAGGGCGCGCTGCTCCGGGGTGAAACCGGTGGAGCCGATGACGATGGATTTCTTTTTCAGGGAACAGACCTCAAGGTTCTTCAGGGAGACCGTGGGGGTGGTGAAGTCGATGAGCACGTCGCAACCGGCAACCACGGCGTTCAGGTCGTCGGAGATGGCGACGTCCAGCTTGCCGCACCCGGCGATAAGGCCGGCGTCCTGGCCGACCAGTTCGTGACCGGGACGCTCGAGGGCGCCGGAGATTTCACAACCGGCCTCCTTGGCGGCAACGATGATTCTCTGACCCATGCGGCCAGCGGCACCGCAGACAGCTACTTTTATCATTTTGAACCTCATAACGCAGTAATGGGTTAATCCAAAGGCATTTTGCCTCACGATTACTTCACGATTACAGCAACAAAAGATTGGAAATCTTGAGGTAATCTTGAGGCTAAATAGTGTTGCCTGATCCTGCCTAAATCAGTTTGTACTCTTTCATGATGTCAGCCAGCTTCGCCTTATTTCCGGCGCTCATTTCGCACAGCGGCAGGCGGACTTCGTCGCGGCACTTGCCCATGAGGCCGAGGGCGGTCTTGACCGGGATCGGGTTGCTCTCCATGAACATGGCATTGCCTATCTTCAGGGTGTCCAGGTGGATCTGGCGGGCTTTGGCCAGGTCGCCGGCGAAGAAGGCGTCGGTCAGGTCACCGACCTCTTTGGGCATGATGTTGGCCAGCACGGAGATGATCCCCACGGCGCCGCAGGCCATCATCGGGAAGGTGATGAAGTCGTCGCCGGAGAAGACGTCGATCTGGCTGCCGCAGAGGGCGATGATCTCGGACGCCTGCTGCAGGGAGCCGGTGGCCTCCTTGATGGCGACGATGTTCTTGTGCTTGGCGAGCCGGGCAACGGTCTCGGGGAGCATGTTGACGCCGGTACGGCCCGGTACGTTGTAGAGGATCTGGGGAATCTCCACCGCATCGGCGATGGCCATGTAGTGGCGGTAGAGACCATCCTGGGTCGGCTTGTTGTAGTACGGGGTCACCAGCAGCACGCCGGCCACGCCGATCTCTTTGGCTTCGCGGGTCAGGTTGATGGCCTCGGCAGTGGAGTTGGAGCCGGTGCCGGCAATGACCGGAACCCGTCCTTTGGCCTGCTCGAAGACGATTTTGATGACATTGAGATGCTCTTCGTTGTCCAGGGTGGATGACTCGCCGGTGGTGCCGCAGGCGACGATGGCATCGGTGCCGTTGTCGATCTGGAAATCGACCAGCTCGCGCAGTTTCTGCTCATCGACCGCGCCGTTGTTGAATGGTGTCACTATGGCGACAATGCTTCCTTTAAACATGGTAAATCCCCCTTGTTCCGCTTACCGATCTGCGTTGATTGGCAAGCGGCAGTTTTATGTTCACTGTTTCTGTCTCTGGATGAATTCTTCGGTCAGGCGTGGTCTCTGGTCTGCTACCAGCCTGCCGCTGCTGCCGTTGTCATCATATGCCACCAGCTCGACCCTGCCGTCCGGGCGTTTGCGGTAGAATGTCTCCTCCCGGGAAAGCCGGGGGAAGTACTGTCCGCTGATATCCTCGTAGATCTCCACCCGGTCCACCAGTTGGCCATCGAGGCCGCGAAACTGGTCAATGCACAGGCTCAGCACCTTGTCCTGCTCATAGATGGCGTATTCCCCCTGCGCACTCCTGAAGCAGACAAAGTAGCGGCCATCCTCCTTGTGAAAGAAGTCGCCGATCACCGGCAGGGGTTGGCCGGCCACAACTTCCATCAGGGTGTTGCCGGTAATGAAAAACTCTTTCTCCGCTTCGCTCAGACGCCACGCCGAGGTCATCTTGTCCGGGCTGTGGGTGAGGATCGTCCGGTTCATGTCCAGGGTGGTATGCTCCAGCCGCCGGTAGTCGGTATGGACAACGCTCTTCCTGATGGCGATATCGTGAATGGTGATGCCGGTGGTGAAGGCCTTGATGGCATCCTGGTAGCGCTCTGCGCTCCAGATCCGCTCGATGTAATCGTTGATGTCCCCCTCAATGACGCTGGCTGCGGCAAACTGGCTGTCGCTGAGCCGGCGCTGCTGGGGGATCTTTGTCTGGTACAGCTCCTGCCACAGCTCCAGGTCATGGTTGGTGTCGGCGCTGAAGATGACCGTGTCGCTGCCGGTGGAGAATTTTACGCCGATGCTCGGTACGCCGTGCCAGACCGGGGCATTGATCGCCTCGATGGTGAACCCCTCCGCATCCCGGAGCGGCTGCCAGTTTTCATCGTAAAAAACCGGCGAGGAGAACGGGTAGAAACTCTCCGGTTCGACCCATTCTCCGGAAGGGGGGTCTTTGAAGAGCATGCGGGGGACGCCGCTGGTGCCGATGAAGATCTTGGCCAAGTCTGCCGGGACAACCCTGTTGGCGTTATCGACCACTGCTAGCCGTGACACCCCCGGAGCTTCGGCGAGTTGCGCGATGCGGTACTTGGGGCGGGCGGCGATGGCGGTGAAATCCACATATTCTTCGTAGGGGATTTCCACCACCTGCTTGCAGTCAAAGGCCAGACTCATGGCCAATGCCTGGAGCGATGATTCCACCAGGCCGCTGTTGATCCGCTCCGAGGTCATCAGGTGCAGCTTGTGATTCACGTCAGGAGCATATTTGTTGAAGAGGGCGAAGTCGGAAAACCAGCGTTTGTGATCGTCGTGGCAGTGGGTGATGATCAGCCCCTTGATCTGTTTCAGCCCGTGGCCGCCGAACTTCTGGAAGACCGGTGAACCGCAGTCCACCAGGTAGCAGCTCTCGCCGATGGTCACCTGATAGCCGATACTCTTGCCGATCCGGGAAAAAGGTCCGTAATCGCCCAGTACCTTGACTGAAATGCCGCTGGTTATGTTCATGGCTTCCTTTTGAATAACGAAGCTGTGCGACCGATTTTTCGGCAAAAACTCCCTATCCGCCGGTTGAAAATGATTAACTCAACAAAAAGCGCGGATAAAAGTGTTTTTTTCTATCACGACATTCGGCAAAAGTCAAAAGATTCAACTGAATAGAGGGGCTTAGGGTCTCCCTTAGCGAAGTTCCTGCAGAGAAAAGAGGATAGAGGCTTCGGCAGAGGGACTGCTCTCCACGATTTCCCCGCCAATTGCCACCAGGGCGGTTGCCGCGTAAAGGTAGCTGCGGTCGAAACTGACCTGCTTATCCTCCCAGGCACCGGACTGCGGTGCTGCTGCGTAAGGGATGACTGGCATGGGGGCGTCGGGGGTGCGCCGGTAGATGTTGTACCCCTTGAGTGTCCCCCCTTTTGGGGGTGTGAAGGCGAGACTGGCGCCGATGGAACCAGGCAGTACGGTCAGGGTCAGGGCAGGGGGCGCCAGGGCCGGTTGCATGGTGATGATTTTGGAGGTGGCCGGACTGCTGACCCCGCCGCTTCTGCTGTAGGCAAGCAGCCGGTACTGGCTGGCAGCCCCGGCCGGCACCCGGTCACGATAGATGAACGTGCCGTTGCTTCGCCCCGCCGGGTCCGGCGTGTCCAGGTCAACGGTTTTCAGCAGCAGCCAGGATTCGCCGCAGGCCGCGCAGTCACTGCTGTCGCCGCGCACCTCCCGCTTCTGCAGCCGGAACCCGGCCAGGTCCTTCAGGGGGCGGCCGCTCTTCTCCTTGCCGGGCGCACTCCAGATAATCTGTAGCTCCTCCCCCTTCTGCTGTACGGCGAGGCTGCTGACCTCCGCCGGCACCAGCGCTTCCGGCGGTAGCAGCGGGCCCTTGCGGCCGCAGCCGGCAATGATCAGGGACAGTATGAGGGGGAGCAGCAGTCTGTTCATCTTGCGGCCTTGAGACGCTCGATCTCCCGCTTGACACACTCCAGGGCCGTGCCGCCGGTCGCTTTGCGGGCATTGACGCTCGCCTCCAGGGTGATGGAGTCGTAGATCTCCGCGCCGATCTTGTCGGAAAATGACCGCCACTCGTCCATGGTCAGCTCCGGCAGGTCCTTGCCGTTATTCAGGCAGTAGGCCACCGATTTCCCCACGACCTCGTGGGCATCGCGGAACGGCATCCCCTGGCGCACCAGGTAGTCGGCCACGTCGGTGGCGGTGGAGAACCCCTTGGCCGCGGCAGCGCGCATGTTGGCGGCGTTGACTTTCATTTCGCGGATCATGTCGGCAAAGATCTTCAGCGAACCCTTGACCGTGTCAATGGTGTCGAACAGCGGCTCCTTGTCGTCCTGCATATCCTTGTTGTAGGCCAGCGGCAGCGCTTTCATCACCGTCAGCAGGGCCATCAGGTTGCCGTAGACCCGGCCGGTCTTGCCCCGTACCAGTTCGGGGACGTCCGGGTTCTTCTTCTGGGGCATGATGGAGGAACCGGTACAGAAGCCGTCGGACAGGTCGATGAACTTGAATTCGCTGGTGGACCAGATGATCAGCTCTTCGGAGAAGCGTGACAGGTGCATCATCAGGATGGAGGCGGCGGACATGAACTCCAGGGCAAAGTCCCGGTCGGAGACCGAATCCAGGGAGTTGCGGGTTACGCCGTCAAACTCCAGCAGTTCGGCCACATACTCCCGGTCAATGGGGAAGGTGGTCCCGGCCAGGGCTCCGGCACCCAGGGGGAGCTGGTTGAGACGGCGCTGGCAGTCCTCCATCCGGCCCCGGTCACGGCTGAACATCTCCACGTAGGCCAGCATGTGGTGGCTGAAGAGGATCGGTTGGGCGGTCTGCAGATGGGTGTAGCCCGGCATGATGACTTCCAGGT
>VEOV01000245.1 GCA_012026855.1 Geobacter sp. | reverse complement strand
GACAAGAACATCGCTGCTTGTTGAAAACGGCAGCAAGTTCATTCTGGTCGATACCGCCACTGACCTGCGGATCCAGGCGATCCGGGAAGGGATACCCGCCATTGACGCGGTACTCTATACCCACCCCCATGCCGACCATATTCATGGTATCGATGATCTGCGCGGCTTTCATTTCATCACCAGAAAAATAATCCCCTGCTATGCAACAGCGGAAACACTTGCCGAAATAGACGGCAAATTCTCCTATATTTTCACCGGGCACTCCAAATACGGTTACCATCAACTGCTTGAGCCACACCCTCTTACCGGGCCGTTCAACCTTTTCGACGTAGATATAGTTCCTGTCCCTCTGCTGCACGGCTCGATGCAAGCCACCGGTTTCCGCTTCAACAATTTTGCCTATCTTACCGATTGCAGCAGCATCCCGGCCGACTCCATGCAGCTCCTTGCCGGGCTGGATGTGCTGGTAATTGACGCCCTCAGACACACCCCGCACCCGCACCATTTCAACTTTGCGAGCGCCATTGACATTGCTGCCCGGATCGGCGCCAGGCAGACCTATTTTACCCATCTGACCCATGAGATTTCACATCAGGAGGAAGCCGGACTCCCTGAAGGCATCTTCCTTGCCTACGACGGTCTGAAGTTTGAACTGTAGGCTTGTGTAATATTCAGTTGCCGTTAATCTGAAATTACTGTATCTAATGATAATTACGACTGAGAACTGACCTATGTACAAAGATATCCGTCTTCACGGAACACTTGATAACCGGGTTGAATATTATGCCGTTGCTGCCGGCATTGATGCGCACAAGCGCTATTTTTTCAATGTTGACCACAGCAATGAAACCGAGATCCGTTTTTTCTCTGCCAGCAACGAATTTATCATCGGGCAGAACGGCATCAGGCATAGAGGCAACGGCGGCTCGTTCTGCGAGTACATGTTCGGGGTTGACCAGCCCCTGACCGACATGGCCAAGGGCGATGTCATCAACCGGCTTGTCATGTACGGCACCCACTATGACCAGAAAGCCGGCGCACTCAGGTTCAGTGACCGGACTGACGGCTCCCTCACCTTTGACAAGATTTTTTTCGACGGCAAAGCCGTCACCAACTACTTCTTTTTCATCCACCTGAACAAACTCAGCCCCCAAGTCAAGGAACAGCAGGAGTTCATCCTGCGCCGGCTCGGCAAATCGCTGAAACGCTCCATTGCCATAGGCACCGGTGATGACAACAGCATTATCAATGACATCATGGGGAATATCGGCGCCCCTGATCTGCAGCTCTTCCTGTTCAAACTGATCAATACCCGGCATGAAGAGTACCGCAACGCCTTCCAGTCGCTCTATTTCCGCAACAAGCGCATTGCTGACGATGAGTTCGCCCAGCTTACCGAGATTGCGGCCAAGAATGATATTGATCGCTATCAGCAGGAACGGATCAGGATCGATGTCATGTACAAACACCATGACAACCGCCGGATAGTCGATGAATACCGGAACATCCTCTGCAGCTGCAATATCAGGGGCGAAATCAACCGCCTGGAAAACGCCCGACTGACAAGACTCAAGACCCTTTCCGTCAGGAACAAGATTCCGGGTGCGCTCTTCTATACCCTTGATGAACTGCTCCGCAAGGACCGTAAACTGGTCGAACTGGAAGAGAGCGATTACATCTCCGAAACCAGGCAGATTCTTGAGGGGCTGTTCTTCGGCGAGCGGCAGATTGAAAGCAAGGTTGACCGGGATGACATGCTCAAGCTGCTCCACGCCAAGAAGCGGGCCACCGAGCATCGCAATCACAGCTTTGAGGAGATTTTGCTCGATGCCAGCAAAGCCTGTGATGAAAACATCCGCGACGGCGCCGACATCTCGCTGCTGGAAGAATTTTCCTACATCATCACCTACCTGGACCGGTACGACACCACCTCCCAGGTGATCAACCAGCTGGCCTTCATGGAAAACATCCGCTTCAGTGATGACATGCTGCGCAGCATTCTCGGCAACAAAAAGGAGTTCGACTCACTGCGGCCGGACCTTTTCAATGAGCTGTTCATTGACGGCATCCTTGACAACAAATACCTTGGCAATTATGGCCGACGCAAGTTGATGACCCTGGTCAAGGGGATGGAAGATCTGGAGTCGGGCATGATACGCTCCGAAGAAGTGCTGGAGCAGCTCAAAGCCATCGACCGGGAAGAGCAGCTTTTCCTCGTCCTGCTCAGCCATGTCCGGGAAAGAATCAGAAACTTCTACTCCAAATTCAGCACCAAGGCCGATCAGATCGCCCTGAAAAAGGAAGTCACCGAAGAGCTCCTGGCAAAGAAACTGATCAAAGGGGAGATCAATGGCGAGCTTTTCAGCGAAACCATCCTCACCATCCAGAAAGAGGCCATCTACCTGCATAACCTCCTGCCGCAGATCATTGTCGAGAGAGATATCGCCCTGCGCGAGGATTTCCTCGACAACTCGGGACTTGATCGCTTCTATGTTGAAGAGCTTGAGCTGGAGTATTTCGAACTGAACAATCTCCCCCTTGAAGAGCTCTACCAGATCCGCAAAGGCCTCAACTGACCAACACCGCCTCTCATCCCCCTTGACATCAAGACAAAGTAAACCTAGACTCACTGAGTACAAAATCTACTCAGGAGTCCCCAATGACCATACACGCCTCCCTGCCTACCCTCAGGCAGAAAATCCAGGCTTTCGGCAAGGAAAACCTGGAAGAGATCCTGCACACCATGGCCGCTGGGATAACCGCCGCCATCCCTGAGTACAGTGTCAGAATCTATCTGGAAGACCTTACCAGGGGCGCGCTCTACTGTGCCTATGCAAGCGGCAGATGGCACACCGAGATCAGCTCCATCACCTTCCCCATAATTGCCCCGGAACTGCTGGTGTCAGAGGCGTTTATCGCCCAGCAGACCCTCCGGATGCAATCCCACAATCAGATCCACCAGATTGACAGGGAGTTTGCGACCCGCTTCGGCATTGCATCGGCCACAATTCTCCCCATAATCAGCAAAGGCAAGTCCCTGGGCATCCTCTGCTGCGACAGCGTCAAGAGCAAGGACCTGCTCACTGAAACTACCCAGGCGGCGATTGAGGAACTCCTGGCTGATGCCGCCGAACGGCTTGACGAGGCGCGTAAATACAATCAGCAGCTGCAGCTGGCCCGCCAGGTTGACAAGTACAAGCGCCGGGAAGCGGCCGGCTTCATGGTCCGTTCGGCAGTAAGGCTGATCGACAAGCTCACCCTTGCTTCAGTGCTGATCCCCTCCGGCGACGGCAAACTGGAAGTCCTGGCAAGCCATTCCGAAAATCAACAGATGAAAAACGAGTATGATTCCCTTGGCGCCATAGGCCTGGAAAAGGGCAAATCCCTGATCTCCAGATATGTTGACGACCGGGCGGTAATCACCGACAACAGGCTGCTGGCGCCGATCTCCTTTCTGGACCTCACCAAACAGACCCTGCAGAAGAGCGCCCTGACGGAAAAAATGTCCCTCAGGTCACTCTATGTCGTCCCCCGCTATGAGCCGCTGACCAAAAAGATCATCTGCCTGGTGAACTACTTTACCAGTGAGACCTACCGCTTTTCCGACTTCGAAACCGGCCTGCTACAGACCCACGCCGAGATGGTTGAAAGTGTCATCACCCAGATAGGGGGGGAACACCTGGAGGTCCGGGTACTGGCAGAGATATCGGACATGCTGCAGGAGCGCTCCGAGCGGGTGAACCCGTTCCTGGCCAAGGTGCTCTCCAAAGCCACTGAACTGATCGGCGCCGATACCGGCAGCATAGCAATCGTGGCAGAGCAGGAAGACGGGCGCTGGCTCCAGGTGGAAGATGAAAACGGCAATATTGTCGGTGCCAAGCACAACGAATGGCTCAAGAAGCATATCCCCCCCTTCCGTATCGGCGGAGAGGAGCTGCCGGCCAATGAACGGAGCCTGACCGGCTATGTGGCCTGGGCAAAAGAGGCAAAGATCATCAACTCGATTCCGGATGAGCAGAGTGCCGGTGGTTTTCATCGGCCGATGCACGAGGAGATCAAGAGCGAAATAGCTGTGCCGGTGATTTGCGACGACGAGGTAATTGCCGTAATCTGCCTGAACTCGCTGCGGCAGGGGTATTTTACCGAGGAGCACAAAAGAATCCTGCAGATTATCGAAAGCCTCACCGCCAGGCATCTGTCGGATCTGCAGCGCATCGAGCGCCTGCAGAACGAAGTAACCAAACTCGCCTCGGACGTTGCCTACAAAGACCCACGCATCTCATCGTACCGACTGGGCAACATCATCGGCAACAGCAGCAAATCAAAAGAGATCGTGGATTTTATCAACACGGTTTCCATTCCGATCTACAACCGGATCAGCATCTGGAGCAAGAACGTCCTGCAGGAGGCGACCATCGGCCTGCCATCCATACTCGTCCTGGGGCAGACCGGTTCCGGCAAGGAGTTCTTTTTCAACAACCTGTACAACAAGCTCAACGGTATGTATCGCACCAATCTCAACCCGTCCGGCGAACTGCCGGTGAAGAAGACCAACATCGCCGCCTACAGCGGCGAGTTGACCTATTCCGAACTTTTCGGCCACAAGAAAGGGGCCTTTACCGGCGCCTACAACGACAGGAAGGGGATTCTGGAAGAGGCCGGAGGGGGCATCGTCTTTCTCGACGAAATCGGCGATGCCGACCCGAAAACACAGGTGCAGCTGCGCAGGTTCCTTGATAACGGCGGCTTTGTAAGACTGGGGGACAATCAGCAACGCTACAGCCGTGTCCTGCTGGTAGCGGCCACCAACAAGGATCTGGCCGAAGAGATCCGGCGGGGGAATTTCCGGGAAGACCTGTACCACAGGCTTTCAGAGCTGTCGGTTACCGTCCCCTCCCTGAATGACCGCCGCGAGGACATTCCCGACCTTGCCGTCCACTTTCTAGGAAAACTCTATCGCACCTATCGGGGGGTTGACGACCCGCGCGACACCCCGCCGACACTCTCCAAGGAAGCCATCAACGCCCTGGTCAATCACCAGTACAAAGGCAACATTCGCGAACTGAGAAGCCTTCTGCTCAGGGCGCTCTTTTTCAGAAAGGGCTCAACGGTCACAGCTGCCGACATCCTTTCCGCCGTCAAGGACGGCATCTGGGAAGCACAGCAGCCACACAGGGCAGACCTGGATGAGACTGTTGCAGACGAGATCCTGCGGCAGATCAGTGCCGGAAGCAACTTCTGGAATGCCGTCTACGAACCATACTCGGCCAATGCCATCTCAAGGGAAGCGGTCAGGAAAGTGGTCGAAAAAGCAAGAGTGCGGGCCGGCAAGAGCATGCCGAAAATTGCCCTGTTTCTCGGGGCAATCAGCGTCGCCGGAACCGATTCAAAAGAGGAGAATCTGAAGCTGTACAAGTTCAAGAATTTTCTTTACAAAACAATCAGGATTGCTTAGCTATAGATAAAATTTCCGGAGAAAAGACTTACTATGCTTACCTTGGACCAGATGCATGAGAAGTGCAGACAGTGTGGCTTTGATTACGCAAGAATCGATATAGAGCGCTGGAACAGCAGCAGTTCACGCCGGGTAATGTGCCCGGTGTGCGGCTGGACATGCTTTGAGGAATATTCATGGCACGACAACAGCCCCTCCCTCAACAAACGGGGCGAGAGCTATGGTTTTGGAGCATACCGACTGGTCCCGCCTGGCGGCTATTCGGGTTACAACGCTTTTCACGCTGTCCCGGAACCTGAGGTTGTCAATAATGTCATAGAATTGCTGACGGTAAAGGGGTGGAAAGGTTATCTGACCCTCTGGGACGAAAAGACGAAACGGCCGCGACTGATTGCCGGCAGCCCTTTGCAGAGATATGAGGCGGCACTGGACTGAATCTTCAGCTGATACTTTTCAAATGGTCGTCCTAGCGGACCACGTAGGTATTGGAAACCCGCCCGGACCAGACTCCTGTCAACTTTTCATCTTCAAGCATCTCAAAATAGGTGGCCCGCAGGGCATCGCTCAGAAAGCCGGAAACGGTTTCCGGCGACATCGCCCTGCTGCCGCCCCTGATTATGCCGGAAGAGTGGCCGTCCCAGAGCACCTTGCCACCCTCATCGGCAAGGAATAACTGGAAGCCTACTCTGGACTGAGGCCGCGGGGGGGGGGGGGCGGGGGG
>VEOV01000342.1 GCA_012026855.1 Geobacter sp. | reverse complement strand
TAGTCTCGTGGGCTCGGAGTTGTGTATAAGTGACAGCTTCAAACTCCTCAATGGTGAACCTGGCGTCCACAACGACCGCACCGTCCGGCTGCTACTTTATCAGTTCCTCCTCGACATCGTATTCATCCTGAATATCGCCGACAATCTGTTCCAGGAGATCCTCGATGGTAATCAGCCCTGAGGTGCCACCATATTCGTCAATGACTATGGCAATATGGACGCGCCGTTTCTTGAACTCCTGCAGCAACTCTTCAAGATTCTTTGTCTCCGGGATGAAGAACGGCTGCCTGGCTGTCCGCCTGATATCAAGCTCGGCAGAGTCCTTGCCCCAGAACCTGAGCAGGTCCTTGGCATACAGCACACCGATGATATTGTCGACCGTCCCTTCATAGACCGGAATTCTCGAATGGCCGCAGTCGATTATGGTCTCCAGCAGCTCAGCGGTAGTTACATCTACCGGAATTGCTGCCATGTCGGTCCGTGGCACCATTACTTCACGGACAACAGTCTCTCCAAGGGCAATGATGGCGCGAATCATTTCGCTTTCATCTTCGTTGATCAGCCCCTCTTCCTCACTGGCCTCAACCAGCTCATGCAGCTCTTCCTCGGTAACTTTTCTTTTACCGGAAAAGATCCTGGAGATGCCGCTGAACAGACCGGAATTCCTGCCTGACGAGTCGCTTTCCACCTTTTTACAACCCCCTGTAAATCAATCGAAGTATCAGCCGAAATATCTGAATAAAAGCGTCACAGCCAGCGTCACGCTGCAACCGGCCAAGGCGCCGAGCAGCAGCTCTCTCATGGTATGAATATGCATCAGCAGCCTGGAATGGCTGACCATGATTGCCAGAGCGATTACCAGGATCGATGTCAGCGGATCCTGAGTATTTAAGGTAACAGTAGTGGCAATGGAAAAGGCGATGGCTGCGTGCCCGCTGATGAAGCCGCCATGCAGGGGGGTGCCCTGGCCCGACAGAGCTTTCAGCAGTACTGCGGCAATCACCACAACAAGCAGAGAGACAACGGAAGCCAGTTCTGACGGGTTACCAATCATTGCAAGCAGTTCCTTGTAAAGTGGAAATATGTAGGCTGACAGTATCAGATAGCCGGTTACCACGGCTCCGATCACCGACAGCAGCACACTGCCGGCCGCCACATCCTTGGCAGCCTTGGCAAGGGGGTGAAATTCCGTTGTTACCATATCCACGGCTGCTTCAACGGCAGTATTCATCATTTCGGCAAAGAGCACAAATGATATGGAGATCGCCAGCAGGATAAACTCGACCGCAGAAACTTTCAGAAAAAGTGCAATGAGCAGCACTGCCGCCGCCCCGAGAAAGTGATAACGCATATGCTTCTGGGTTCTGGCAGCATAAAGAACGCCGTCAATGGCGCAGTTCAGGGAGTCTATAAAGCGAGATGGCTTCATGCAGTCAGTGCAACCCCTTTTCAGGCAAAACCTTCACTCTTGAGGAGACTGAACAGCTGGCGCTCCTTGGCCACCATTCGTTTTGCCTCCTGTTCGCCGGAACGCTCATGGTCATAACCGCAGAGGTGCAGAATGCCGTGGAGCAGAAGAAACACCAGCCTCTCATGAAGCGTGCTCCCCGCCGCCTCGGCCTCGGCCAGAGCCGTATCGGCCGAGATCACCACATCACCGAGAATATCCGGGTTGATGCCGGCACACTCCCCCTCCTGCATGGCAAAGGAGATGACATTGGTCGGCCGATCCTTGTCAAGATAATCCCGATTGATGATCCTGATACTTCGGTCACCGACTATGGCAACGGACAGCTCGCTAGAAGTACATCCCAAGGCGCTTAAGATCCTCACTGCTGCTGCCTTGAGTCTCTTCGTCTCCACCTTCAGCCGTCTTTGGCGGTTCGCTATCGTTACATTCACTCGTCTTCCTCCCCCCGGCCTGACCACGCTCCTTGTAGGCAGGCTGCGGATAATCGATTCTATGGTGATGGATGCCGCCAAGTATCTGGTTGAAGCTCCAGGCAATCTCGTGCAGGTTCTTCAGGGTCAACTCACACTCGTCCAGTTGTCCGTCGATAAAAATATTGTTGATGATCTTCTGCACAAGCCCCTGAATCCTTGCCGGAGAGGCATCAGTGAGAGTTCTTGAAGCAGCCTCGACCGCGTCGCCAAGCAGTACAAGGCCCGCCTCCCTTGTCTGGGGTTTAGGCCCGGGATACCTGAAATCGTGCTCATCGACAATCTGACCCGGCGCTGCCTGCTCCACTGCCTTCTGGTAGAAATACTTGATCAGGGCAGTTCCGTGGGATTGTCTGATAATGTCGGCAATCGACTGCCCAAGCCGATGCTGCCTGGCTAGTTCAACCCCCTCTTTCACATGTGTGGTCAAGATGAGAGCGCTCATGCTGGGGGTGAGCTTGTCATGCCTGTTTTCGCCACCAGACTGGTTTTCGATAAAATACTGCGACTTGCTGATCTTGCCGATGTCATGGTAGTAGGCAGCAACCCTTGCCAGAAGAGGGTTTGCGTTGATTGCCTCCGCGGCCGCCTCCACCAGGTTGCCGACAACAACACTGTGGTGGTAGGTGCCTGGGGCTTTGACCATCAGCTCCCGCAAAATGGGGGAGTTGAGGTTGGTCAGCTCCAGCAGCTTGACATCAGTGGTGTACTGAAAAACAGATTCCAGAAGCGGAATCGCCCCGGAAGCCAGCACGGCAGTAGCAATACCGCCGGCAAAAGCAAAGACGATGGCATAGACTGTCTGCATGGAAAAGAGCGATTGATTGAAAAGTTGAAAGGATATTGCCATGGCAACATTCACCACACTCACCTTGAGCCCGGCAGTGAAAATTATCCCCCGGTTGTCGCAATGGCGGACCCCATGGGCCCCGATGATGGAACCGAGCAGGGAATAGATAACTACCGGCAGGCTGCCATATAGCAGCCCTGCCAGGGGAGCAATAATGGCAGCATAAACAAGGGCTACCTCGGAGTTGATAAAAATTCTGATCATGATCGCCGTGGCGGCAAAGGGAAATAGCCAGGTATATATGGATGAATCCAGCAGCGGAAATGCAGTCGCCAGCGAGGGGGTAATGGCAAAGAGGGTCCTGAGCAGCAGGAAATGCCCGAGAGTCAGGACAACGAGCAGGATCAGGTCCTTGTAGGAAGGCCTGAATTTCCGTATGTTTTTCAGCGCGAATCTGTAGGGGAAATAAAGGACAACAGACACAACCCCCATGACACCGATGAAAGTGTAAAGATTGCCAAGCAGAGAAGTATCGGCCGATATGGCGGCAAGTTTCATCTCCTGGGCCGGGGTAACCCGGTCACCATCCCTGATAATCATCTCCCCCATTTTGATCTGGATCAGCACAGGACTGGCGGAGGCTCTGGCAGCAGCCTTCATCGCCTCGGTCCTGTCACGATTATAGATCAGGCTCGGTTTAAGCATTCTGGAGAGCATTATTTTCAGTGGTTCTACGGAGGCACCTTCAGTCGAGTGCAGTGCCGACTGCATGATCAACCGCCTTGCCTGCTCCAGATCAGACGGCTCATCCTTCACCCCGTCGGAAAGCTTTGTGCCGTCAAGCCTGTAGACAGCAATCCCGGTCAGCTGATCTGAAAGAAAGGAGCGGATATCTGCCACCACATTCTGTCGGTAGATTTTCTGCAGCAGCAGCTCAACTTCATGGTGAAGATGGCTATCCCCCCTGAGCCGGGAAAATGCCGCCAGTTCAGCCATGGTAAGTTCAATGCCAAGTTGCTCGGAAACAGCCTTTCTGGTGCTTTCACTGGAGAGATCCTGCCTGGTCTTCAGGTTAGCCAGGAAGATAAAACCTTTACGGATTCTGGCAGCAATATCATCCCGGATTTTTTCATCGGTTTCGTAAACAAGTGGAATTCTGGCAGCGGCTTCGGATTGGGTCTCGGCACTGAGTTTCTTGTCCTCGACCAGATAGTCTTTGGCCGCCCGGATATCCGATACCGAAACCTCGCCGGCCTTGTAATGCCTGGCAAGTGGCTTGTGGTGGGGAGTTATGAGTACAGCCAGGATGAGAATGGTGAAGATCAGCAGTAAAAAGCGGTCACGCTTATCGCTTTTATCTGAGGAGAAGCGGCGCGAGAGACTGTCCTGCAACTGCCTCCAGAGCAGCAACGGAAGCCCCGCAAACTGATTATTATCATTATTCTCGGATGAAGGCATCTATCACACTTGACACTTCTCTGAAATCTGACTGCATCTGGAATGGTAAATCCTCGTCTACAGAAGGAAAACTATGCCGTATGTATGAGATGATGTCAACATTTGACTATTTTACTGGCTCATTTCAACCTGAAACTGCTTCCATTTTTCATCCGCTGTGTTATAACAAATCGTTCATAATTATCGAACAGCCGGCAACTGCGGCATCACATCAAACTGGTGAAAGGGGCAGAAAATGAGTCAAATTACGGATGTTTATGCAAGGGAGATTCTTGATTCCAGAGGAAACCCTACCCTTGAGGTTGAAGTCTTTACTGAGGCTGGTGTCATGGGCCGTGCCGCTGTTCCGTCAGGCGCATCAACAGGTGAGCGCGAGGCGCTTGAGCTGCGTGATGGCGACAAGTCACGCTATCTCGGCAAAGGGGTACGTAAAGCAGTAGATAATGTCAACAACATCATTGCCGATGAGATTGCCGGTCTGGAAGTAACCGATCAGGTCGGCGTTGACCGTAAAATGCTGGAGATTGACGGCACCGAGTACAAAAGCAAGCTTGGCGCCAATGCCATTCTCGGCGTTTCTCTCGCCGTAGCCAAGGCTGCTGCCGAAGAAGCCGGCCTCCCCCTCTACCAGTATATCGGCGGCTGCAATGCCAAGGAACTGCCGCTGCCCATGATGAACATCATCAACGGTGGTGCCCACGCCGATAATAACGTCGACATCCAGGAATTCATGATCATGCCGGTCGGCGCAGCCTCCTTTGCCGAGGCCCTGAGAATGGGTGCGGAAATCTTCCATGCCCTCAAGGGTGTCCTCAAGGGCAAAGGTTATAACACTGCTGTCGGTGATGAGGGGGGCTTCGCCCCTGACCTTAAATCAAACGAAGAGGCACTGGAAGTCATTGTCGAGGCCATCACCAAGGCCGGCTACAAGCCCGGCACAGACGTGCTCCTCGCCCTGGACGTAGCCTCTTCCGAGCTGTACGACAAGAAAAAGAACGTCTACACCCTGGAGAACGAGAAGCAGAAGGAAAAAACACCTGCCCAGATGGTGGACTTCTACGAGAACCTGGTCAACAAGTACCCAATCATCTCCATCGAGGACGGCATGGCTGAAAACGACTGGGACGGCTGGAAACTCCTGACTGACCGGCTCGGCAAGCGGATTCAGATTGTCGGTGACGCCCTTTTTGTTACCAACCCGCGCATTCTCAAGGAAGGGATCGAGAAAGGGGTTGCCAACTCGATTCTGGTCAAACTCAACCAGATCGGCACCCTGACAGAAACCCTTGACGCCATCGAGATGGCCAAGCGCGCCGGTTACACCTGTGTCATCTCCCACCGCTCGGGAGAGACCGAGGACACCACCCTGGCCGACCTTTCCGTTGCCGTCAATGCCGGTCAGATCAAAACAGGTTCCCTCTGCCGGACAGCCAGCGTTGCCAAGTACAACCAGCTGCTGCGCATCGCGGATGAACTCGATGTTACCGCCCTGTTCCGGGGCAAGGATGTTTTCTACAACATTCGCAAGTAGTAGCGGAACAGATAGCAAGCCAAGAGCCCGGCAGTCACCTGCCGGGTCTTTTTTTAGTTGAACGCAACTGCAAAAGAGGACAAATGCGGCGCACCATTTCTTATTTTCTGACACTTTTACTGACCCCTGCCCTGGCTTTACTTTGCAGTTCAGCAGCTTACTGCGAATCTACCACGGTAGTGAATCTCAAACAGATCAGCGACGGTCTGGTGGTTATTGTCAACAGTGGTCAGAAGAGCCTTGAAAATATCAGCTTTGGCTGCAACCAGGAAAACAACAGTATAATTGTCGATCTGCCTGTCAACAGCGACCCGGCCACCATCGACAACCTGCTGAAGAGCCCCCTGGTGGCCAAGGATGGCGCTTCGTTAGTGCTACTGTCACGGGAAAAGCTGAAACGGATCACTATTACCCCCCGGCTGAAACTCTACTGTTCCGGAGTGAGGCAGGTGAATCAATTTCAGCGTTATGTGACCTATTTTTATCCGGCCGGGCATGAATTCAAGCTGCAGTCAGCCACGGTAAAAGGCTTCAATTTCGACGAGAATAACCCGCGGCCACAGCTGAGCGGCTCCATAAACCTGACCTTCAACGAGCCTCTTGGCACGGTCGACCTTGGGGATTTAATCAAAACAGTCGAGAACAGGCTGACACTCAGGTTGAATCCCCGCGCTTTCATCAACCAGGAGCTGATTGCCACCATCTTTCCGGCCAATAACCTGCAGGTCAGCGTTGCCCCCACAGATTCGGCCGGGGAACACATGCTGACTTTCAAGACCATTAACGGCGCCGAAATCTCCAAAATCACCGCAAAGGCGGTCAAATCGCCCAACAGCAGCGATCTGCGTATCGACATGACCCTGTCCGTCTCACTCTATGACACGGGCAGGAAATTCTACGACGCAGGTGATGCCCGCAAAGCCATCACTTATCTGACAGCGGCCAAAAGTGAGCCATCTCTGGCGCTGGTTGCCAGGATGTCAATCGGCACTATCTTCTGGAATGAAGATAACCATGCCGAGGCCAGCAAGGTTTTCAAGGAACTGATCGAGCTTGACAGACGCTGGGAATTTCCTGAAGCCCGATATTATGCTGCCAAAGCATCCTATCTGGCCAATCACAGGCTCAGTTTTGAACAGTCAGGAATGTTGAAGGAGTATTTACGCCGGTGTGACCGGACCAACTATGCCACCTGCAGTGATGCCAGAGAGCTGTCCGAGCAGGTAAATGAACCGGCCTTGAAAGTGACCATCGCCTCGAAACCGGAACTGAAAAAGCTCGTAGCCAGGCTGGCGGATCCTAAACAGAACTACAATGAAGTGCAAAAGAACATATTCCATTACTGGGCGACCTGGTGCCCATTATGTCTTGAAGAGATCCCGAAGATCATGCAGTATGCTGTGGCGCACCCGAACATCGATATCCATATCATCGCCAAGCATGATCAACAGAAGGTGATATTCAACACCCTAATAAAATCCGGAGCGATCAGAAGGAAGAATATCTTCTATTATATCGACACCAAGGACGATATCATGCTGCGCCAGATGGTACCGCTCATCCTGGCCAATAAAGAACCGGTGACACCACTCCCCATATCCGTCTTTCTGCAGCGGGAGGTGCCGTTTTACCTCACTGACAAGCTGAACTGGTCGGAAGCGGAAATTTCCCGGATCTGGCAGATGAAGTACCGCGAATAGCTCGTCTGAATGCAAAACCTATCAAGGAACTGGAGGATAAATAGATGCACAGATCAACCCGATTCTCAACAGGCCTGGTACTGCTGTCGCTCATGGTTGCTGTCAGCAGTTTTGGAGCTCCCTACGAAGTAATTGCGCCAAAGAGCAAAAAAACTTCTGAAAAAAAATCGACCGTAGCACCCCAGGAAGCCCCGGTTAGCAAAAGCAGCCCTATACTGCCTATCGGCGCGGCTGCAGCCACCCCCTGCCCCAATGAAACCGACTGGTTGTTGTCAACCGTGCCGCTGACTAACATTTCAAAAGCCGATGATGGCTTTTCCAAAAATGCCGGCAGCACCTTTCTGCCGGAAAACATGCAGAAAGAGCTGATGGATATTGCCGTTAAAGAGAATATCTCCATCAGTGAACTGTGCGGCAGACTTAAAGCATACAAAACCAGACTGGAAGAGCATAGCGGGGACCCGGAAGAGTACAACCGGCAGAGAATGCTTATTCTGGAGGAGATGCTGGACTGCAGGAAAAGCTGCGGCAAAATCCTGAGCAGGTTCGCCGGGTTATACACCGAAAGCTCAAAAATGTATTTTAACGGTATTGTCAGATTCAATATCGGATCGAGCAGGATTGACAGCCGCTTCAAGGGGGACAAATCCCACGGGTTCATTGACATCAACAATGAAGAGCAGCTGAAAGCAGCCCTTGCCAGCTGGCAGAAAGACCAGAGCCAGCGCATTCAACTTGACGCAAGGTCTTCCATTCCCGGGTCCGTCGATACTAACGACCGCATCTCCAGGGCCAGGGCTGAAGCGGTCCTGAACTGGATGACTGCCCAGGGTGTTCCGGCAAACCAGATCAGCATAAGATGGCTTGGCAAGTACGGCCCGCTGATCAACAAACCGGTGGCACAGTCCTACAGAATCGAACCAATCTTCAATGAGTACAAGGAACATAAAGCCAGACAGTCCACCAGCCTGATCGGCTCTCAAGGGCTGGAGTCATTTTTCGACGGCCTTAACCAGAGTGTCTGCATATTCGTGCTGCCATAACCGCAGGGAGATCAATCGTGAACCAGAGCCATTGCAAAACTCGGCTGGCAGCGACCCTGTTCAGCCTGTTTGCCGTAATACTGCCGGCAGAACTGCTTGTGGCTGCTGCAGTACAGGCAGAAAAGATTTACAGTTTTGACGATCAGTATATCCAGATTGAAGCCAGAACGGCATCCGGTGAGAGTAAATCTGCCTTTGGCATGGAAGTCAGCCTGTCCCCCAAACCGGGGTGGAAGCTGCTTGCCAGCAACTCTTCCAGCATCAGGCCCCTGCAGCTCAAGTTCAAGCCTGGCAAATGCCTGCAACTGAAAGGCGCCGGCCAACAATCGGCGCCTGACTGGTCAGGCACTGACGATAGCGGCGCCTTTTCGGAGTATTATACCAAAACGGCAGTCATCAAACAGGAATTGGTTCGTCTGAAGTGCACTGACAAGAAAGGGTTGGCAGGCAGTGCAGCAATTTCTTACCTGCTCTGCCAGGACAATCGATGTGTGGGGCCTTTTTCCAGGGAGATCAAGTACACGGCGCCGGCGCTAAAGTAACATTCCGCACTTTACTTGCTTATTTTTTTTACCACAACAGCACTGCCTCTATCCTCCAGGGCAGCGGTTATCGGCTCGACTTCAAGCAGCAGCAGCTCTTTTGCCTGCTCGTCGAAGGAAAAATCCGCAAGGTAACTGTTGCTCTGCTCCTGGCGCCACCTCTCCTGCAGAGCAAAACCATTCCAGAAGAATTTTACTATACTGCTTTTTGTGTAATGTCGAGTCATGCCGCTGCCGGTCAGGCCGGTATTGCGCACGACGTAGACTTCGCCAGACTTACTAACCTGGAGTCGTTGGGGAAGATAGGCGCTGCATAGCGAAGCTGACGACTCTTTGGTATCTGACTGGCAGAGGAGAGCCTCACTGCCGCCAAACTTGTCGCGGCTTTTCCAGAGGAGTTTATTGTCAGCCGAGTAGACCATCAGATAACCACTGGGATGACTGACAACATAAAGCTGCTTCCCTTTTGCGCTGGTAAAGCTGTTGAAGTTGTAGACATTGGCTAACGGAGGGAGCTGGAGAGGTTTTTCAGCGATGAAATCAGTACCCCTCTTATTAAGCTGCAGGACTTCACCGCTTGGCTGGCCGCTGCTGTCAAATTTCTGGGCATAAATTTTTCGCTCTTTCCCTTCAAGAGCAATGCTTCTGAGAACATAGGGGATATTGTCAGCAATCTTCCTGAACTGGTTGTTTTCCAGCAGATAAACCTGGGATGCCGGCACCCCGCCCTTCAGAACTGTTACGTATACCTCCTGGGACTGATCGTGGTCCAGGTCGGCCACGTCGACACCCAGAATCTTTTCATCCGGATTAAAAGCAACTGCGGTTATGAACTGCAGGTTCTTGGTTCTGAGATAATAGCGCAGATATCTTTCTCCGGTGAGGAAAACCTCGGTCCCCTTGTCAGGCAGGACCCTGCCGATTGCCATACTGGTCATGCTTTCGGGAAGTCTTTGACTGGTCCATGTCTTTTCAGCAGGGCTTATTTGTTCGTCTTTGGGTTCAGGCATCTCAGCCTTGCTGCCTGCATTTTTAACCTGGACCGGCTTGATTTTTTCAGTCTTTACCCTTGAAAATGCCTCCTTCTTCTGAACATCAGTAACGACTTTTTCAACTGATGTTGGTAAGGGAGCATCACTCACTTTAGTGGCGAGGGCAGGATTGCCTTTCAGGATCGAGCGACGGAGATGCTTGGCCAGCAAGACTACTGAAGGCAGCAGGTCGTTCTGGCTATCCCCCTGAACATATACCCTGTCTATAAATCCGCCGGCACTGGTTTTAACCAGGGCATCGATACTGAAAACAGTACCAAAGACAAAATAGCTGCCCCAAACCTGGATTTCAGCGTCAGTCGGGCTATCCACCGCCTGGATTTCATCACTGTTCAGCCGGGACATGAGCAGAGTCTGCAGTGTAGTCTTCAGCTCATCCCGGTTGTCCGTGGTTGATACTGAAAACTTATTGACGTACGCCTTTACCTTGGCAGCCTCACAAGGCTGAACGCCGGCAATCAACCAGACCAGCAGCATGCAGTATAAATATCGCCTGGCAATCATGATTACTATTCCAGGTTGCAATCACTTTAAAATAGCCTCATTTCCAACTTCTGTCAAACGGACATAAAAAAAGCCCGGCAGTTTCTGCCGGGCCAAAATAGCGGTTAATGTTAGCTACGCTGTCAAGATTCAGCTGTTCTGGGCGTCGACAACGGCAATGGCAGCCATGTTGACAATGTCATTGACATCATCACCACGCTGCAGCACATGCACCGGCTTGTTCATCCCCATGAGAATCGGCCCGATGGCCTCGGCTTCACCAAGATGGTGCAACAGTTTGTAGCAGATGTTGCCGGAGTTGAGATCGGGGAAAATAAGGATGTTGGCAGCGTCCTTGAGATTGGCAAAGGGGAAGCTCTTCTGCAGGATCTCCGACACGACTGCTGTATCTGACTGCATCTCACCGTCAACAATCAATTCCGGGGCCTTCTGCTTGACAATCTCGGTGGCCTTCTTCACCTTTTGTGTCAGGGGGTGATTTACCGAGCCGAAATTGGAGAACGACAACATGGCGACAGAAGGTTCAACTTCCAGCATTTTCGCTTTCTCGGCGGCAAGTATGGCTGTCTCAGCAAGTTCATCCGCAGTAGGATCGATGCAGACAGTGGTATCGGCCAGGAAGAAGATCCCCTTCTTGAAGACCATCATGTAAAGGCCATGGACACTGGAAAGTCCCTGCTGCTTGCCGATAACCTCAAGGGCAGGCCTGATAGTTTCCGGGTAGTGGGTATCGATACCGGAAAGCAGGGTATCAGCATCGCCCTGACGCACCATCATGCAGCCAAAATGGGTACGGGATTTCCTGGTTATGATTCTTTTCGCCTCTGTCTGGGTTAGCCCCTTTCTCTGGCGGAGCCTGTACAGTTCCTGGGCATACTCTTCCGATTTTTCATAGGTGGCAGGATCAATGATGGTGACACCGTTCAGCTCAATCCCCAGCTCTTCGATGTTTGCCTTGATCTTGTCCTCATTGCCGATCAGAATCGGCGTGGCAATCCCCTCCTCTATCAAAGTGCTGGCGGCACGGAGGATCTTCTCGTTGTCGCCTTCCGGGAAGACGATGCGCTTTGGATCGCTCTTCGCCTTGTTGATGATCATCCGCAGAGTCTCCTTGGCAGGTCCCTGCAGGGTCTCGAGATGCTCGACATATTTTTCCATATCCTCGATCGGCTGCCGTGCGACGCCGGAGAGCATGGCCGCCTTGGCAATAGCCGGTGCTACCCGCAGCAATGCTCGCGGATCGAACGGTTTGGGAATAATGTAGTCGCGACCGAAAGCGAATTTCAAATTGCCGTAGGCGCGACAGACCGAGTCGGGGCACTCTTCGCGGGCCAGTTCCGCCAAAGCGAACACTGCCGCGATCTTCATCTCTTCATTGATCGTAGTCGCCCTGACATCAAGGGCGCCACGGAAGATAAACGGAAAGCCGAGAACATTATTAACCTGATTAGGATAGTCGGAACGGCCGGTGGCGATCAGGACATCGCCGCGCACTGCGTGGGCCTCTTCCGGCGTGATCTCCGGGTCCGGATTTGCCATGGCGAAAATAATCGGATTGGCAGCCATTGTCCGGATCATTTCAGCAGTAAATGCCCCCTTGGAAGAGAGGCCGAACAGGACATCGGCCCCGACTGCCGCCTCCTCCAGAGTCCGCAGCGACGTGTCAACGGCAAAGCGCTCCTTGTACTTGTTCATCCCCTCGGTGCGCCCCTGATAGATTACCCCTTTGGTATCGCACATGATCAGATTCTTCGGCTTGAGACCGAGAGAAATCACCAGATTGGCACAGGCGATGGCAGCAGCACCGGCGCCGTTCACTACCAAACGGATGTCGCCAATACTCTTGCCGACCAGCAGCAGCGCATTGATCAAACCGGCGGCCGAAATAATGGCAGTGCCGTGCTGATCATCATGGAATACGGGGATGTTCATGGTCTCCTTCAGCTTCTCTTCGATATAAAAGCATTCGGGAGCCTTGATGTCTTCCAGGTTGATGCCGCCAAAAGTCGGCTCAAGCAGCTGACAGGCGCGAATGATTTCATCGGGATTCTCGGTGTCCAGCTCGATGTCGAAAACATCAATATCGGCAAAGCGCTTGAAAAGGATCCCCTTCCCTTCCATGACCGGTTTTCCGGCCAGGGCGCCGAGATTACCGAGACCAAGAACCGCGGTACCGTTGGAGACAACCGCAACCAGGTTGCCCTTGGCAGTATACTTATAGGCATCTTCTGGGTTTTTCTCAATTTCAAGACATGGCTCTGCTACGCCCGGTGAATAGGCAAGCGACAGATCGCGTGCAGTCTGACATGGCTTGGTAGCGATAACTTCTATCTTCCCTTTTCTACCCATTGAGTGATATTCAAGTGGACTAAGTTTCTTGGTCATTGTTTTATACAACCTCCATGTTTTAGCTGTGTTAAAAACGAATGGTGCCGCTTACAAACCGGATATGATGGTAACCAGCTATTTAATCAATTCTTTGCAAGATAAACCGTATGACTTATTTGTGTCAAGTTTATTGTCAGTAAAAAATATACCCGCATTCTACTAAAATAAAACGGGTTCAAAACGCAACTACTTGTAATATATGAAAAGATGAAGAATAATACATGAGCTGACCGCATCATAATAACTTTAGTCACTTTAGTAGAACATTATTACAAGGATTCGGGATCATGCAACCAGATGCTCACCCCCACCCAGGAACCGCTTCATCTGCAGTATTAGCCATTGATATTGGCGGAACAAATCTGCGCATGGCATTGGTCAGCAGAGAAGGGTTCATCCTCAAACGCCTCTCCAAGCCCTGCAGAATTGCTGACGGCATCGACCGGTTTCTTGCCAGCCTCAGCGAGTGTGTTCAGGCACTTACTGACTTTGCCACTGCAACTGCTGTGAGCATCAGGGCTGTTGGCGCCGGTGTTCCGGGTGCCGCTGACAGCTCCGGAAGGGTACTGTCCTCTGTAAACCTCGCACCACTGGTCGGCTTCAACCTGCGAGAGTGGCTGGCCGCAACAGTGCACCTGCCCGCAATCATGCTGAATGATGCCAATGCCGCAGCCTTTGCAGAACTGACATACGGCGCTGGTCGCCCTTTTGATTCGTTTATTCATTTCACTCTCGGCACTGGGGTCGGCTCGGGACTGGTACTTGATAAACGGGTCTGGGCAGGCAGGAGAGGAATAGCGGCAGAATATGGTCATGCAACAGTTGAACCTGATGGCAGAGTGTGCAGCTGTGGTAATCAAGGCTGCCTGGAGCAGTACGCCTCAGCAAGCGGCATTGTCCTTACCGCCATGGAGCTGTTGTCCATGGGACGGAACAGTTCACTCGCTGATCGTATTGAAAGTATTACTGCTGCCCAGATAGCCTCTGCTGCCTTTGCCGGCGACAGTGTCGCAGTCGAATGCCTGGAGATGGCAGGTCGCTACCTTGGCATTGCCGCTGCATCTGCGGTGAATCTGCTGGACCTGGAAGCGGTTATTATCGGCGGCGGCGTAGCGGAGAGTTTTACACTGTTAGGACCATATATTTCTGCAGAGTTGCACAAAAGAGCTTACCCGTCAGCCAGAGAAGGCTTGCTGGTACTGAAGGGGGAACTTGGCGACAACGCCGGTCTGCTGGGAGCGGCAGCTGCAGCCTGGCAGCTGGTTGACTAAGCTCTGCCACGCTGCAGAGAAGCGGCTTTCATCCGCTGCAATCTTCTGCGGGCAGGCTGTTTTCTGATCCAGATGTGCAGGAAATGAGCGACCCAGACAAGAAATATTATGCCTGCCAGGGTGGCAAGCAGATAATGTTCATAGCGCTTCAGATCACCGCCGACAAAAAGCTCGGCACTCTTCCCGAAAAAAAAGCCTGCCAGGGTAAAAGCTATTGCCCAGACAAAAGCACTGACAACGTTCAGCACGACGAATCTGCCCCCTGAAAACGGGGTCATGCCGAGAATTATCGGCAGAACAATCCGGAACCCATAGGTGAAACGGGAGACAAATGCAACAAAATTGCCGTATTTCTCAATCAGCTTCAGCCCTTTGCGCAGCTTGCGCACCAGGTAATGTGAGTGGGCAAGCAGGTACTTGCCTTTCAGCCTGCCAAGGTAAAAATAGAACTGATCACCGCAAAAAGCCCCGGCAAAGGCAGTCAACATGACTCCCGGCACGGTAAAGTAGCCCTGAAAAGCAAGAAAACCGGCCAGAATCAGGCCAGCCTCCCCCTCCAGAAACGTCCAGAGAAAAAGTACCCAATACCCATGGATGGTAAGATATTCGCGCAATATGGCCTGCAAAACCCCTCCCCTTTTCGATGAGGAATCTTAGCATTCTCTGAAGCTAAAGCAACAAAAAAGCCCGGCTTGATCAGCCGGGCTTTTTTTGCTAACTGCTTTAGCAATCAATCTTTACTTGGCAGCAAGTGCCTTTTCAAAACCCATGTTGAAGGCTTTCTTGTTCAGCTCGAGGAAAGCCTCGGGAACGCTGGAAAGAACTGCCTTTTCAGCATTTTCACGGGTTACCTGACCGGTCAAGGCAACCATGGCGCCAAGAGCAACGATATTGGCTACGATCTCGCGCCCTACTTCATTCTTGGCAGTATTAATGATATTGAAACCTACCTTTTTGAAGTTGCCTTCAGGTAGCTTGGTTACCAGATCTGAATCATAAAGAAGCACCCCACCCTCTTTAAGATCATCGCTGTATTTGTTACAAGCTTCCTGGGTCATTGCCAGCAAAGCATCACACTTGGTGATCTTTGGGTAGTCAATGATTTCCTCGGAGATGATAACTTCCGACTTGGAAGCGCCACCACGGGCTTCAGGGCCGTAGCTCTGTGACTGGACAGCCTGTTTACCCTGATAGATAGAAGCGGCTTTTGCCATGATAATTCCGGCAGTGATCAGTCCCTGTCCGCCTGCACCGGAAAATCTGAGTTCATAACGTGACATCTTGTGTTCTCTCCTTTTCCTTAATGTAATTACTTGGCGGCCTGGGAACGCTGGATAACCTTAGCGTACTCTTCGGTGTACTCCGGCTTCTCTTCCTTATGCAGAACACCGGTCAAAACCTTGCCCACCAGCTGCTCAGGGCTCATCTTCTCGGCAGCCTTCACCGGCACAGCAATTTCTTTCAGACGGTTCATCATCTCGATTACCGACTTGAACTTGTTACGGCGGCCATAGGTTGTCGGGCAGTCGTCAAGAATTTCAACGACAGAGAAACCTTTGTGCTGGATAGCCTCGGCAATAAGCTTGTCAATCTGGTTGGCATGGAAAGCGGTACCACGGGCAACGAAGGATGCTCCGGCGCCGATAGCCAGCTTGGCGATATCAAAACCTGGATCCGGATTGCCGTAAGGAGTGGTTGAAGCCTTGGCGCCGGTCGGTGTACAGGGAGAAAACTGGCCACCGGTCATGCCGTAGATATTATTGTTGAGGATGATGTAAGTCATGTTGATATTACGGCGGCAGGCGTGGATGAAGTGGTTACCACCAATGGCAGTACCGTCGCCATCGCCACCGACCAGAATGACGTCCATTTCAGGCTTTGCCATCTTGACGCCTGTAGCAAATGCTGCAGCACGACCATGGGCAGTGTGCAAGGTGCAACAGTCCATGTAGCCAGGGAGACGTGAGGCGCAGCCGATGCCGGAAACAATGGCGGTGTTCTCTTTCTTGAGTCCGCAGGTATCAATAGCGCGGATCAGACCTTTCATAACAATCCCGTGACCGCAACCAGGACACCAGATATGCGGCAGCTTGCCGGGACGGATATACTTATCGTAATCGAATGCCATGTTACTTGACCTCCTTGATCTTGTCGATGATCTGACCAGGATTGATCGGCTCACCATCTACACGGAATATGCCGAGCACCGGTGCGTTCCCTTCTACAGCAGCCTTAACAAGGGCATGACTCATGCCGAGGTTCATTTCCGGAGTAATGAACCCTTTTGCCTGCTTGGAGAGTTCCAGAAGACGAGCTTCCGGGAACGGCCAGAAGGTGATCAGACGGAACATACCGGCCTTGATCCCTTGCTTGCGGGCTTCGTCTACAGCATAGCGAGCTGAACGGGAGGTAGAGCCGAAAGCAACAACGATAACATCGGCATCGTCACACTTGTACTCTTCCCACTTCATGATATCGGCGGCGTTACCCTCTACTTTGCGAACCTGGCGCTCTTCCTCTGCCTGTACGTATTCGGCCTTGGTG
>VEOV01000083.1 GCA_012026855.1 Geobacter sp. | reverse complement strand
GAAGTTAAGCCCCTCAGGGTCGATGGTACTGCACGGGTAGCTGTGTGGGAGAGTAGATCGCCGCCGGGAATTAAATTGAAAAGGGCTTCCAGAAATGGAAGCCCTTTTTTTATTGCCCGCCAAACCATACTATCTTCAAGTTGCTCAATTACTCTTCGTCTGAAAAGGCTCTCCCCGGTTTTTTTACTCTTTTGTGCGGTGCTGAAAGTGGGGTAGCTGGAAGTGGCTGTGCTGCAACAACCGGGGTAGGCGGTTTGTGTGGTGACTCAGCAATCACCTGCTCTCTAGTAGCGTCTGTTTGTCCGGCCGGTTTTTCAGCTGTTTCAGGATAAAGTATTTTCACTCGGGAACTGTAACGGGGGGGAATCTCATAATCCTTGTTAGTATAGTGGGTTACGCCAGATGAGTCCTGCCACATGTAGACCATACAGTGGGATGATCCAGCAACAAGCAGTAACAAGATAGCAACGCCTATCCTCAGTCGGTATTTCAAATATAAACTCCTTGAAGGCAACTCCCAATTTGCGATTTATTGTGGCAGATTTTGTGTGAAGTGAAAACCATTTATTGAACAAATTCAGGTTAATATCTGATTGTGCCGGTACCTGTTTGATGCCGAATTTTCTCGGCAGGAGATAATCAAATTCTGACAGTTGCTTGCACTGAATTGTGGCCCATGAGTAAAAAAAGCCCCGCCTCAAGTGAGGCGGGGCGTGAAATGTCAGGCAATTTTCAGTTCAGATTAGGGGCGCTCTACTGCATTCCAAGCACCGGTCGAACGGCTCCAGCCGAGGATGAAGAGTATGCTCTCGGTGGTGCCGGATGCCGGTGTTGTGAGGGTGTTGTCGGTGTAGGCGGTTGCACCCTTGCCGTAAAAACCGCTGACGAGCGAGGTGGAAACAGCTGAACGTGCGAGTGCGGTTGCCCCAACAGTCATGTTCAGGCTGCCGTCATCCAAGTAGTCGATTGAATCGTACAACAGGCGACGGGTGTAGGTCCGGGCATGCGCGTAGGCAGCTGTGTCCCTGACAAATAGCCGTACGTTGCCAAGGGCACCGAACATCTTTTCCTGGCTCCCATATGCAGCTGCGGCACTTGTGTAATCTGCTGCGACTGCACTAGTCGGCTCTGCACCAGTTCCGGCTATGTAGGCAGCGTAGTTGGTGTCGAACGAAGCTTTTGCATAAGCTCTCCAAGAGCCGCTGGTGGTCTTAGCGAACCGAATGGCATTCTGGCCTGCTTTGCTATTGAAGGCTTCATAGGCCAGCGCTATGGCATTTTGGAACACTTCAGACTGTGGCTCAAGGAAGTGCTGCTGGAAGGCTGCAATAGTGGTGATGTCGTTGCCGCCCTCTGAAGAGTGACAGCGGTTACATACAGCCGCAATTGCTTTCTGGTCGATTTGCAGGCTATGGCTGCCTCCAAGGTGGCAGGTTGCGCACGGACCGTTGCTAGCCAGTTTTCCGGCTAAATCGGCAGTGGCGAAGGTGGCTACGCCGTCCTTGTTCTTGTGAGTATCACCGATAATGGCTGGAGTGCCCAGTTTGCGGTGGGTGCTTGTTACAGAACCGCCATCCTGGTCGGACATCAGCGTTTTGCGATAGGCGGCAGAAGAAGTGGCCCCTGCACCGGTTGAGAGGTTCAGATAACCCATTTTCAAGTACATGACGGCAGCAGCCGGCATGTCATGGGGACCGTTGGGGGTGGTGATGGCTGCACCGGTGTTATAGTTCGTTACCTGTTCTGCAGGATCGCCAGTGCGGCCATCGTGGCAGGTGATGCAGAGGTTAGAGCCGGCAACGTCTGGGAAGGGTTTTTTGCCGTAGGCAAGAGCGTAGCCGGTAGCCGTGTTGGTCATTACGGGGGTGTGGCCCAGGTCTGTGGTATAGTTCGGGGCAGCTTTGGCGCCTTTCATAACACGCAGTGCGCCAGTAGCGGCGTTGGAGTGGCAGCCACGGCAGGTAAGGATTTCGGTCTTGGCAACCGTTGGGGTTGTAGCCGTTACATCGCCAGTAGTCACATAGTATTCTTTGAAGCCGGTTTCAGTGTGGCAACGGACACAGAGTCTGTTTGCATTTCTGCTGCCAGCAAATTGGCCGCCAGTATGAGCTGCTGCCATGACATTATTAGTCATGCCGACAGATCTGTCATAGGTGCCGTCACTTTTCTTGGGATAGGCATCCTGTGCAGCGTATTTGGCAGCAAGAAGGTTGCCGGCATGGGCTGATTTTGCCCAATCAGTGTAAATGGTTGCTTCAACAGCGGTATTAAGAACGTATTTACCGGCAGAATTGCGGGTTAATGTGCCAGTATTGGTCTTGGACTCATGGCCGTGGCAATCGAAACATGGATTGGCACTGGTCATGTCGATGCCGTAACCCTCAACTGCGCCTGTTGCAGGATTATCGTAATGAGTAGTGGCAATAACCCTGTACCACGAAGAATCATGCTCATAAGCTGAAGTGGTCGTTCCACCGGTAGCTGTGGCGACCAGTCTACCATCCGGCATGATATAGGTATGGCACTGGGTGCAGAGGCGATATTGGTTGTTTGTACTTGCTACAGCAGCTCCTACGGTGGTACTTGGCAGCCAGCCGGCATCAACTCGCAAATCTTGTGGTTTGTGAGTGATGTGGCAGGTGTTGCACTTGATCGGCTCTGGGTCGGGAATCATACCAGGCGCGTTTACCAGTGCAGCCATGACTGTTTTGTCACCTGTGAAGCCGAACTGGGCTGCCAACACGGCTCCCTGGTGGGTGTGGCAGCGTTGGCAAGGTTCGCCTTCTTCATTCTCGATCGCGACGCTGAAGTGCTTAGATCCCGAGTAATTGCTTGCTATGGTATTCCCCGGGTCGTTGTGGCATGTCCGGCACTGCTTGTAGCTCGGTTTCGGGAAGGGGATGGGGCCTACGCCGTTGTGCTCGGCACCGCCGCCGTGACAATCCTGACAGCCAACCGAATTGAGCGCATGCACTGACATGGCATAGTCATCATAGATCACCCGCCCGGTCAGTTTTTCACGGGCACTGCCGTGACACTGGGCACACTTGGCTTCGTCTACTTTGGCGACGTTGCCGGAGTTTGCATTATCCTTGGTTGAGGAACTGCAGCCGTTCATGAAAGCTGCCATTGAAAGTGCGACGCTGAATAAGACTGCTGACTTCTTGATACTCATGGTTTACCTCCTCTAGCGATTTGTTTGCTTAAAAAGTTCCCGGCAGGTGGCACTTGAGGCATACCTTGCCTTTGGTCCTGTCTTTGAAATTATCGGCCTTCCAGTTGCGTGGATGGGGACGAACACCGCCGCTGCTATGACATGCTTTGCAGGCGTCACCGTCCGGATGGCAGCTGGCGCAGGACTGCAGATTGCGTCTTGCCTCGGTGGCATGCTCTGCACCAGAGGCCGGTGAGTAGCTCTGGCCATTGGCTCCCAGAGCCATGTGCGATTTGATCTTCAGGCTCCCTTTGGGGAACCTGTCGTGGCACTCACTGCACTGCTTGCTTTCATGACAGCGATAGCAGCTCTGCGGGTTGGCAGCTGCCTTGAGCGGGTGAATGCTGATGAAGTCGCTGCGATGACTGCTCGGTGCGAAATCGCGCCTGGAGCCGTCTCCCTTGAAGTCAGCGCCGATACCGCCACCTTTGTGGCAATCGAGGCAGTATGCCTGGGAGTGACACTGACCGCAGTTGTTGTTCGGTTTAGCGGCTACTGTGCGGTGATTCCTGATCCAGTCGCTGTCATGGTTAGGGGCGATACCTTCGCCTTTATGGCATGAATTGCAGTCGCTGATTTTTGTATCTTGGTAATCCTTGTGACTCTCTTTCTGGGCTGCCGCCTGTTGAACATACAGAACTGACAGCACAAGAAGCATAACAACGAACATCTTATTCTTCACAGGTACACCCCCTTTCTAAAAGTCGTAGTCAAAGACGAGACGACCCGAAACATTCTCCGAGTAGCGCGCATTGACATCGTTTTGTACCCTGCCGGATAACGCCATATTTTTGGCCAGTTTGTACTTGCCGCCAAGCCAGTATCTGCGGGCAATCTCATCATGGGTCAGGGCGTCGCGCTGGTAAACGTCGTAGGTTACGCCACAGGCAACCTGAGCCTCCTTGCTGATCTCATAGTCAACATCGGCCATAAACCCTTTGGTGTTGCCGTAGTATCCGGTCTGGTTGTCAAGCTCGATGTTAAGTTTGAGATGCTTGATTGGAGAAATAGCGGCACCGATATGGTACTGGTCGATATTGTCCCCCTCATCCAGCCATTGCCGGTTGTAGCCGAGGTTCAGAGCAAGCTTTTCGGAAACTGTGTAGTCGACCCGTGCCAGTGCCTCCTGGAACTTGTTGACGGCAAAGACAGAGTAGATTGAGGTGGTGTCGAAAGTCGGATAGCTTTTGTAGTACTCAGCGGTTACCACCAGGTCTGCAGTCGGGAAAACTTTTGCGCCGACAAGAGACTCGGTGAATGATTCGCTGACCAGATCGTATTTCGTGTTGCCGTAGAGTTTGACAGTATTGAAGAGATACTGCTTGAATGAACCGCCGAGGATGTCCCTGGTGATTTCACTCTGCTCCCATTTGCGCAGCCAGCTGAGTTCCAGGTCCGTTTTCCTGAAGCCTGCGAGATAGGCAGAGATGCCTAAATCTGTGTTGAAGGTATTGCCAATTTCGCCGTTAAGGCCATAGACAACATCCCGGCCGACAAAAGAGGAGAACCCGACCGGACCGATGTTCTTCAGGTCGACCTTGAGGCCGTCAAGCAAAACATTGCCTGATGCATTGCTGGCAAACTGGCGGCCGAACCTGATGTCAGCCTTGTCTGCCAGATCGCGGTAGTCGGCATAGAAATAGTAAAGCCGACCGGTTGTGTCGTGGTCTGCACCAAAGGTCTGCGCAGCACGGCCGTAGGCGAAGAAGGACAGTTTCCCCTCCTTATCCACCTTTGTCACGTTGACACGCAGGTACTGGGCAGCTTCAAACACTCGATCCTCGGTAAACTCATTGTTGTACCAGAGGAGCTGGGTGGAGCTCTTGCCGCTGATTTCAGCGCTCCATGCGGCTCCGGCGCCTAATAGCATAAATGCCGAGAGCGCTATGCTTACCCGTTTGAGTCCCATCAAATGACCTCCTTTCAAGAATAAAATCCACTTCGCAAACAACCTGCTGTGTAGAGCTTCCTTGTAACCTCCTTTCATGTCAGTGAAGAGTCATCCTCTTTGTAATAATTAGTTAATATGCTGTTAACTTTAACTGCTAATTAGTGCCTGTCAATGGTGTAGGGAGATTTCCGTAAAAAAACCGGGGCAAAATATCCAGCTGATATTTCGGCAACCCGGCTGCCTGCTTGAGACCCTATAGGCTTTCCGCCCCACCCTCGCGAGTGGTTGAGTATTATCGTTATCAATGAGTTGATAATATTTGTGATGTTAGCAGTTGGCCGTGTGGTTCAGGTTAAGTTGCACCCCCTGACTTGCAATATTAGGCAATGCTTAAAAAAGTGCATATCAAGTGCCAAAAATTGGAATTAAAAAAGCTCTAAGAGATAATATGTTGATGGGGGAATGTGAATGTGTGTGATTCAAGTTGGTTGTGATTTGGTGGGACATGCAAAAAAAGATTATTAGCCTATGTGATTGGAGGGAAAATTCTTCTCAGGAATTATTTGCAATTTGTTGCCTGACTTGCAACGCCATATCGTAAAGAGTGCTCCGTGAAATGCCAGTCTGTAGAGAAGCTTGTTTAACAGCATCCTTGAGGGAGAGATTGTCGCCGACAAGCAAAGTGCTCAGCAGCTGAGTTGCATCTATAGAATCAGCTGTGTCAGCCTCCTCCTTGGGTGGAGATACCATGATGACAATCTCACCTTTTACCTGCTGCTCACGGTAATATTCTGCCAGCTCTTCGAGGGTGCCTCTGCGAAATTCTTCATGAATTTTAGTCAGTTCCCTGGCAACAACTGCCCGCCTGTTGTGTAATGCCGTGAGCATATCAGCCAGAGTGGCAGCCAGGCGATGGGGTGCCTCGTAAAAAATACCCATTCTGGGCTCGGTTTTCAGCTCGGCCAGTCTTGCCATTCGTTTCCCCTGTTTTGGCGGGAGAAAACCTTCAAACACAAAGCGATCACTGGGCAAGCCTGATGCTGAAACTGCAGCTGCTATGGCTGATGCACCTGGGATCGGCACAACCCTGATCCCGGCAGCACCCGCCGCCTGCACCACCCGATAGCCTGGGTCGGCTATGCAGGGGGTGCCGGCGTCGGTGATGATGGCAATATTCTGGCCACTCTGCAGCAGCTCGATGAGATAATCGGTCTTGAGCTGTTCATTGTGGTCGTGATAGGGTGTCATGCGCGTGGCAATCCCGAAGTGACTCAGCAGCTTGCGCGAATGACGGGTATCCTCGGCAGCAATCAGATCAACTTCCTTGAGGGTGCGCACTCCGCGGAAGGTCATGTCTTCCAGGTTGCCGATGGGTGTGGCGACTATGTAGAGGGTGCCTGCTGGCATTGTATTCCTATTTCATCAGCTAGAGGTTTTCAGATGACCATTGGTCGCATCTTCACGCCGTTCAATATTGGCAAATTTACCATTGTTCCAGAAGGCTTCCCCCTGCCTGACAGCTGCGGAATACCGCTCTATCTTGGCCGGAAGGGGGCATTCGGTTCCGGTGAGCATGAGACAACTGCTTCATGCCTGAACATACTGGAAAAGCTTGCTGCTGTCAGCGGTGCAAAGGTGTTCGACCTTGGCAGCGGTACCGGTATTCTGGCCATTGCCGCCTTGAAACTTGGAGCGGCAGAGGCAGTAGCTGTCGACATCGAGTGGCCGGCAGCTCTCTCATGCCTTCAGAACTCGGTGCTGAACGGCACAGAATCAACCTGCCACGTGGTGTGCGGCGAGCTTGGCACGATCACAGATGCGGACTTTGATCTGGTAATTGCTAATATCTATGCCGATATCCTCATGCCGCTGGCAGATCGTCTGGTGGAGTTGACTGCACCCGGCGGCCACATCCTGCTTTCCGGTATCCCCCTGCAGGACAAGTATGACATCTGGCGGCGCTATACCAACCTGGGCTGCCGAGAGGTAGACGCATTCATCGGCGAGGAGTTTGTTACCTACCTGATGCAGAAAAACAGCTCAGCTCAGGTTCCATAGCGCCATCTCCACCATGTCCTGCCAGCTCTTGGCAATTTCCCCCACCACCGTAGGCTCGAAACCGCAGTGCATCATGCATTGGCTGCAGCGTCCATCCCGGCCGACGCCATAGCGGCTCCAGTCAGTATTGGCCATCATCTCCCGGTAGGAAGGATAGTGGGTGTCAGTAATCAGATAGCAAGGGGCTTTCCACCCCAGCGGATTTCTGGTCGGATTACCCCAGGGGGTGCACTGCAGCTTCTTTTCACCTTTCAGGAAACGGAGGTACATGGGGGTTGACCAGAAGCGGAAGCGGCTGCTCATCTTGTAGATTTCCTGAAACTTCCGCTCAATCTCCTGCCTGACAAGGAACAGCTCCTCGCCGACTGCTTCGTAGTCGAAACCGGGAGCGACCAGCAGACCGTCCACACCCATTTCGGTGAGCTTGACAAAGAGCAGCTCGATCTCAAGCAGGTCGGTGTTCCTGAAGATGGTGG
>VEOV01000018.1 GCA_012026855.1 Geobacter sp. | reverse complement strand
GCCGAAATGCTGATCAATGGTCTCACCGCTGCTGCTGGTAAAGGCGACTTTCATCATCTGCTCCTTTCGACAAAAAAAGACGCCGGCACTGTTACGTGCACGGCGTCATTGCCGGATCGATTAATTGACTGCCTTGGTTGATATAGACTTAGCACAGGATATGCCAAGTTCAAGTGGCTGAAAACAGTGGTTATTTTCTGCGGCCTGGTTTCAGGTGGCGCTCGGAATAATCACCGGCTGCCCAAAAAACGCGCAGCTGTGAAGGCAGCCAGACCAACTTCCTGAAGAGTTCAGGCAGCGATGCTGCCGCCACAGGTGAAGCCGGCGCCGGCAGTGCAGGCAAAACAGTGGTCCCCCATGGCAATGGGCGTCCCCTGGTTGGGGAGTGTCTGCAGAGTCGATATATGGCGACGGTAGCCACCCTGGGGGAGCCCTGCCGCCAGATTGAAGTCGCAGTCAAAGATGTAGCCGTCCCAGTTGACCGAGAGCAGGGAGCAGCACATCAGGCCGGACAGGGTGCAGGGGTTGAAGCTGCTCTTAAGCTTCAGCAGGTAGCCGTCAAGATTGCCGGAGCGCTCCAGCCAGCTGCGGAAGCGCCCCAGTGGGACATTGGCAAAGGTGAACAGGTTGTTGAAGACAATACCGTACTTGCGCTGCAGCTCCTGACGGAAACGCTGCTCTGCCTGGACCTGGCTGACGGGCAGGAAGGCCCCGGTCGGGTTGGCAGCCAGATCCAGTTCCAGGCCGCTGCCGGCGACGCCGTAGCCCAGGCTGTTCAGGCGCTGCAGCAGGGCGATGCTTTGCTCGCAGACGCCGCTGCCCCGTTGGCCGTCGGTCTGGGAGGCTGCCAGGGAGGGGAGGGAGGCCACGATGGACACCGAGTTGGCCCGGTAAAGCTCAAGCAGCGGCCGGGATTCCGGTCGGGCCAGGGCCACCAGGTTGGTGCGGACAATCAGTTTGCCGGCCAGTGGCGCCAGGCCGGTGATCAGTCTTGGCAGGTGG
This sequence comes from Geobacter sp., assembly GCA_012026855.1. Classification (GTDB taxonomy): domain Bacteria; phylum Desulfobacterota; class Desulfuromonadia; order Geobacterales; family DSM-12255; genus VEOV01. Next base: position 6,418 of record VEOV01000018.1, on the reverse strand, counting down.
GGCAGTAGTTCCGGAGCGCCGCCGGTGATATCGATGGTATCGAACCGGAACCGTCCGGCGCAGGCAATAACGTCATTGACGGTCTCCAGGCTCATCAGTTCCCGGCGATCCGGCCCGGCCTCAAGGTGGCAGTGCTTGCAGGCCAGATCGCAAACCAGGCCGACATTCACCTGCAGCCAGCTGGTCTCATTCCTGGTCAGTTCCAGTCCATGGGAATGGAGTGTTTCCTCGAAAGTCATGCCGGCTCCTTACATTGAAATTTTTTCGGCAACCTTGCGCATCTGGATGCCATGCACCAGGGAAGCACCGCCGCGGATGGCGTTGGTCACATGGACCGCTTCCGTCATCTCCTCAAGGTTGGAGCCTTTTTCCAGGCAGGAATTGGTGTAAGCGTCGATGCAGTAAGGGCACTGTACCGCATGGGCCACGGCCAGACCGATCAGCGCCTTTTCCCGCTCGTTCAGCGCCCCTTCGCTGAAGACAGCGCCGTAATAATCAAAAAACTTTTTCGCCAGTTCAGGCGCGTACTTGCCGATGTCGCCGAATTTGGCCAGGTCAGCCGGGTTATAGTAAGTATCCATGTTAGCTCCTTTTCTTAAATTTATTGTAAAGCGCCGGGATCAGCGCAAACAGCCCCAGCAGGGCAAACGAGCCGAGCACCCGCGGCGAGGCGATGCCGGAGAGTGACTCTATTGTGGCCAGGCTGGCGCCGGCATTGACGTAGACAAAACCACCGGGAATGATCCCCACCAGGGTGGCGAAAAAGAAGGTGCGCAGCGGCAACCTGGTCAGCCCGGCTGCCAGATTGATCAGAAAGAAGGGGAACAGGGGCACCAGTCGCAGGAAAAGCAGATAATTGAATCCGCGGGTTTCCAGTTCGCGATTTATCCCTTCAAGTTTATTGCCGAATTTTGCTAAGACGGCGTCACGCAGCAGATAACGGGTCACCAGAAAAGCCAGAGTGGCGCCGATGGTGGCGGCGATGTTGGCGTAGATTGTACCCATGATCGAGCCGAAGATGGCTCCGGCTGCCAGGGATAGAATGGCCGCACCCGGCAGCGACAGGGCGGTCTGGATGATGTACAACGCCATGAAGCCTGCCACCATGGTGAGCCTGTGGGCAGCGTAATAATCCAGCAGCAGCTGGTGGTTACCTTTGAGTGCCGCCAGGGTCAGGAAGCGGTGCAGGTCAAAGTAGAAAAACAGCGCAATGACAATGGCGCCGGCAAGCGCAATGATGAATTTCTTCGCGTTCATGGTTAGCCCCTCTGCCATTTTAGCCAGCCAGCCAGCACCCTTTTGGCAAAGGGGGTCAAACGGGTGCGGTTATAGGCATCGGCCAGCCGTTTAATAACTTCAGCCTGGGTTGGGTTGGGGTGAATGGTTTTGGCAATGGCTGCCATACCGAGATTATTGGTGATGGCCAGGGAAAATTCATTGATCATCTCGCCGGCATGGCGGGCGACGATGGTGGCGCCGAGGATTCTGTCCGTCCCCTTGCGGAGATGGACGCGGGCAAACCCATCCGTTTCGCCATCAAGCAGGGCACGGTCAATATCGGCCAGCGGCACTGTGAGGGTCGTCACCTCAAGCCCCTTGGCAGCTGCTGCCTGTTCATACATCCCCACATGGGCGATTTCGGGATCGGTATAGGTACACCATGGCACGGTCAGGGTAGAACTTTTCTGTCTCCCCATGAACAGGGCGTTGGCGATGAGAATGCGGGCCTGGGCATCGGCGGTGTGGGTGAATTTGTAGGCTGAACAGATGTCTCCGGCAGCATAAATGTTCGGATTGCTCGTCTGCAAGGTATCACTCACCGTGACGCCGGAGTTGTCATAGCTGATGCCGGCTTTTTCCAGACCCAGACCATCGGTGTTGGCTGCCCGGCCAACACCCACCAAAATTGCATCCGTAGCCACCACAACCAGCTTCCCGTCACTTTCAAGCTTGAGAAATTTCTCCCCGCCACTCTGCTCGCAACCGAGTATTTTAACCCCCAGTTGCAGTTCGATGCCTTCGCGGACAAATGCTGCCTGCAGAATCGCGGCGGCATCACTATCCTCACGCCCCAGAATCTGCTGCCCAAGTTCGATGAGCGTTACCTTGCTGCCAAAGCGGGCAAAGGCCTGGGCCAGTTCGCAGCCGATTGGCCCGGCACCGATAACAGCTAGCCGTGGCGGCAGTTCGGTGAGCGAAAAAACAGTTTCATTGGTCAGGTAACCGGCTTCGGCCAGGCCGGGAATGGGCGGTGCGGCAGCGCGTGCCCCGGTGCAGATAGCGGCTTTTTTGAATAGGAGCTGTTTGCCGTTAACCTCGACGCAGTCCTGAGCAACGAAATGCCCTTCGCCGATATAGACATCAACCCCCAGTTCATCACGAAAGCGCCGGGCCGAATCGTGCTGACTGATCTCCGCCCGCAGGCGGCGCATCCGCTCCATGGCGGCGCCGAAATCAAAGCCGGTCTTATCCCCGCCGCCAACACCATAAGCGGCACTGTTCCTGACATCAAAAAGAGCCCGGCTTGCACGGATGACCCCCTTGGATGGAACACAGCCGACATTGAGGCAGTCCCCCCCCATCAGATGCCGCTCTATGAGGGCTACCCTGGCTCCCAGACCGGCAGCACCGGCGGCGGCAATCAGACCGGCCGTACCGGCGCCGAGCACCACCAGGTTGTAACGGCCGTTCGGTTCAGGGTTTAGCCAGTCGTTCGGGTGAACATTGGCCGAGAGACGGGCATTGAAGCTATCTTCCGGCTGTATCTGTACTGATGTGCTCATATCTTCACCATTCGGCCATCTATTCATTGGTAAGGCAGTCACTCAGGGTTCACAGGTTTGTACAGCAAGATATTTATTGTCATGGCCTATGCTCCGGCCGGTTTGAAAAGGTGCAGTTTAGTTCTTGGAACCAGCAGCAGTTTTCCAAGGAGCTGAAAATCATTTTCCGGGATTGCAAGACAGGCTATGCGCAGTGCGGCAATAATCTGAGCCGCCACTGTTTTGCCCCAGAACCAGTCCGCCATTGCACTGCTATCGCCTGTGTCTCCCGTTTGAATGGCGAGAGCTTCAAAGTAGCAGGCTTTCAAATCCTCGGCTGCCATCCTCAGGGCTGTTGCAAGAGTCCGTTCAAGGGCCGGGCTTTTTCGCTCGCCATTGATAAATGCTGCAAAAAAGCCGGCTATTTCTTCCAGAGACAGCCCTGAAATGCCTGCGGTGGTTCTGCCGGTTTTCTGCAGGGACAGGTCATACCAGCTGCGTATTTGCGAAACTTCGTCCTTAAAGGCATTCAGCATCCGGTCAGTGGCGTTGAGATCTTCTGCCGCGTTCCCGAAAGATATCGGACAGACAAATGGCAAAGGTTGCATGTCAGATAGTGGCGCGTCTTCAGGGAAATCAAGCAGAACCGGTCCTTTTTCAGCCTCCAGCAGGCTAAGCACCTGCAGCAATACTTTTGCCTGAAAGTCTCTGTTGTTGGGGATGCCAAACGGTCGTCCCAGCTCAAAAGGAACCCAGAGCGCTCTGGGTGGCCTGGTTATCTCGGTATGTTCCCTGATCAGACTGATCTGGGTAGTGGCTAAACCCTCTTCTTCCAGGTAGTGCGAGAGCGCGCCCACGGCACGCGTGCAATTTGGTCAGACAGGCACCAGCAAGACGGAATCGACCTGTTCGGCTTTCATGATCCGCGCCAGGTCTCTGGTAGCAGCTTCCATCTGCACCGGATCGGTAGCCCCCATGAAAGAGTAATGAAACTCTGACATGCTGCCGATAATCTTGCCGGCAACAAATTCCCGCAGCCGGTCCAGCGGAAAAACTACGTTCAGATCCTGCTGAAAACCGGTACGGTCAAAGTTGGTCGAAATGTGGCTCATGACCAGATCATTTGCCGGAATGTCAGCCGGGATGATCCTGTAGTCGGCCGCTCCAACGCCGAAGGGGCGGTCATCGCGCCGGTGCAGGCCGGCAGTAGTAATCAGGGCGATCTTTCTCTGTGACAACCCCGGGCCGCTTACCCAGGGAGCTGTCGTAAAAGATGGGCAGGGGAGTGCCAACAGGTGCTTGCGTTCGTCTTCCGGCATTCTGTCCAGGCGGGCCATGGGTACCTCCTGATGATCTGCTTATTTGTGCTGCAAGTCGAGTGCTGTGCGCAATGCATCAAGGCATACCCTCATGGGGCGCTCGTCCTTCTTGAGGCGCGACATCATGATACCACCTTCAATGGTGGCGACGATCAGCCGGGCCACTGCTTCGCTGTCGATTCCGGCCTTGATCTGCCCCCGCTCCTGAGCGGTCTGCACCGTTGCGGCAAGCCTGCTGATCCAGGCGTCAAAAACGTTGGCAATCACCCCGGCAAACTCCCGGTTGGAGTCACTCATTTCAAGGGCTGTGTTACCGAAGATGCAGCCACCGACAAACCCGGACGCCAGATGTTTATCCAGTGCACAGCGAAAAAAATTATCAATTGCCGCCCCGGGATCATCGCCAGCCAGAGTCTTGTCGAGAAATGCAACGAATTCAGCGGCAGCATCTTGCAGGACTTCCCGCGCGATTTCGTCCTTTCCAGAGAAGTGGAAATAGAGGCTCCCCTTCTTCATGCCGGTTGCAGCAACCAGATCATTGATAGTGGTAGCGCTGAACCCTCTGCTGTTAAAGAGCTCCCGTGCCGCTTCGAGGATCTTTTCCCGGGTGATTTCGCCTTTTGTTTTCATGACATGACGACCTTTAAAACCGAACGTTTGGTTTAGTATCGCAGATAAAAAAAGCATGTCAATGCCGCGACATGCTATTTAGTAATTTATTTGACTATTGGCAGGCCATCTTTCTGCCAGTCGGCAAAGATCATCTGGGCGATATTGGGGTAGGCCAGCTTCTGCAGCTTGCGGTAGGCGTTGTAGCTGCGGCCGCCGGAGTTGCAGTAGACGATAATCTGCTTGCCTTTGTCGAGAGAGCCGGAATTGGCGGCAAAGTTTTCCACCGGGATGTTGATTGCCCCCGGAACGTGACCTTCGGCAAATTCTTTGGCGTCGCGTACGTCCACCACGGTGACGGTTGTCGCGGCGCTCTCCAGCAGTGCCTTGACCACAGCCGGTTTGAGCAAGCTGGTCTTGACAGTCTTGTCATATTCCGGACCTGTGAAGAGGGGATAGCCCTTCTCCTCCCAGACCGGCATGCCGTCAGCATAGACTGCAATGTCGGTATAACCCATGCCTTTGGCAATCAGTGCCGACTTGCCGCTTTTGCCACATTTGACACCATTGCAGTAGAACACCAGGCGGGAATTTTTAGGGAGATTCAGGGCGGTGTTGTCCTTTTCCAGAGCATTCAGCGGGATGCTGATTGCATTGAGGATATGGGCCTCCTGGTACTCCTGGGTGCTGCGGGCATCGATCACCGCCAGCCCGGCAGGCTTGCTCTCCACCAGCTGCTTCAGCTGCTCGCTGGTAACAATGGGAAAGCCGTCCTTGGTCTTTTCGGCAGCCAGGCAGATCGCAGTAGATGACAGCAGCACCAGCAGCAGAGTAATAAATCGCATCATTTTCATGGGCAACTCCTTTTTATATCGTTCGGTTAGTTACATTTCCAGGGCAGCGCCGATTCTGGTTTTCAGTTGGCCGACATCCTGCGCTGAAAAATCGGTGACCACTTTAAGGTAATTAACCCCCAGATCGTTTCTTACAAAATTTTCGATCTTTACAGCCTCAACGTTGTAGGTGTGACATGATTGCAGCACCAGATCGATTACCAGGTCAGGCTTAAGCTCGGCAACCAGTCTTTTGAGCGTGTCGGTACGGCCGTTATTCGGGGTCATACAGGCGCAGGGGATCTCAAGGTAGCGCTTGGCAATTGCCTTGAGCGGATCGCCGCTCCCTTCTTCAATTCTACCCAGATAGGGCTTCAGGCCGGTGCAGTTATCCAGACCGACAATGGTTGCCCCTTCCTCATCCACCAGTTTTAGCACCTTCAGGACATCGCCGCCGACCGGACAGCCGGTAATCAGCACACGCCTGGCATTTGCCGGAGAGGTGAAGAGGTTCTGTTCAAGGCGGCTCGCAAGCGTGGCCTTGATCTCCTCAAGTTTGGCAATCGTATCAGCGCCGCCTGAGACCATGGCATAGGTGGCCACTTCATACATCTCCTGCCAGGTTATTACCGACGGCTTATGGGCGCCGAACATCAAAATATCGGCAACAAGACGGTTTTTCAGATTGCTCTCTTTGATGGCGGTTTCAAGGGCGGCGTCACTGATGGCGGTATCGAAGGATGCCTCCAGGAACTGCTTGAAGCCGTTAATTGAATGCTTCCAGTAATCCACAGCCCCTTCGTTTGTAGGACATTGGGGGAGGTCCATGACATAGAGCGGCCGATGCTGTTCAATCAGTTCGAACATCTTTTTCTTGCCGTCGCAGGTGGTCTCG
>VEOV01000332.1 GCA_012026855.1 Geobacter sp. | reverse complement strand
TTACTATTAGTGCTGCCTGGCTACTCCTCGGTCTGCCGGGGATTCTCTGTTGTATTCCTGTTGTAATTTTTGCCGTTTTTGTCAAATATTACTTTCACCGCCGTCTGGGCGGCATCACCGGCGACATTATCGGCGCCGGCAGCGAGGTGGCGGAAATAATCTGCCTCCTTGGCATCATTATCGTCTCAGGAGCATAGCATCATCATGACCAGTAAAACCCGCATCTACCTGATCCGCCACGGTCAGGTCGTCACACACGCAACACCCTCCTACAACGGCCATGCCGACGTCGGCCTGACCGAGCACGGCGTGAACCAGTACCATCAGCTACGGGAGCGGCTCGTCGATTGCAACATCACCGCCTGCTACTCCAGCGATCTCTCCCGCTGCACCATCGGCGCCGAGATCATCTGCAGCCCGCTCGGCATCAAGCCGGTGCACAAACCAGAGCTGCGGGAGCTGAACATCGGCATCTGGGAAGGAATGACCTGGCAGGAGATCACCGCCAAGTACCCAGACCAGTGGCAGGCTCGGCTGGCGGACATCGTTAACTACCGGGTGCCGGAAGGGGAGAATCTGCAGGACATGGCAGACCGCGCCATCCCGGCTTTCAAAGGGATCATTGCCGCCCACCCGGGCGAAAATGTCCTGGTGGTCGGCCATGGCGGCATGAACAGGGTGCTGCTGCTGGACACCATCGGCGCGCCGCTGGCGGCGCTGTTCAACATCGAGCAGAAGTATGCCTGCCTGAACATCATCGACTTCTACGCCGACGGCAAAAGGGTTGTCAGCCTCTTGAACGGCTGAGCCGCAAGGAGTACGCCATGAAATCGATCATGATCGCCGCCCCCATGAGCAGCAGCGGCAAAACAACCGTCACCATCGGCATCATGGAGTGCCTGAAGCGGCGCGGCCTTAAAGTCGCCCCGTTCAAGGTCGGCCCGGACTTCATCGATCCCGGCTACCACACCATGGTAACCGGCCACCCTTCCCTCAATCTGGATGGCTGGATCTGCTCCCCGGAAACGGTGCAGGAGGTTTATGCCGGCCACTGCGCCGATGCCGACATTGCCGTAATCGAAGGGGTCATGGGTCTTTTTGATGGCATCGGCGGCAACTCCGAGGAAGGGAGCAGCGCCCAGATTGCCAAACTGACCGGGGCCACGGTATTCCTGGTCATCGATGCCAAGGGTTTTGCCCGGAGTGCGGCCGCTTTTGTGAAGGGCTTTGTCGAATTTGATCCCGAGGTAAGGATCGGCGGCGTGATCTTCAATAACGTCGGCAGCGACCACCACGCCAGAATCCTGCGCGAGGCGGTCGAAGGGAATCTGCCCGGCATCAAGGTAATCGGCAGTATCCTGCGCAACACTGCCCTGCATCTCCCTTCGCGTCATCTCGGCCTGGTTACGGCGGAAGACAACCCGCTCTCCAGCCAGTATCTGGACAACCTGGCCGACATTGTCCGCTCATCGGTGGATTTCGGCGCTCTCTGGGCTGCTGCCGCGGCCGGTTTCGTCATTGACCTCCCCGGCAAGCGGGCGGCCCGGAAGAAGCCGGTCAAAATCGCCGTTGCCAGGGATAGCGCCTTCTGTTTTGTCTATGAAACCAATCTCCAGCTGCTGGCTGCCGCCGGAGCCGAACTGATTGACTTCTCACCGCTGGCTGACAGTGCACTCCCGGCCGGGATTGCCGGCATCTATCTGCCGGGAGGGTATCCGGAACTGTACGCCGCCGATCTTGCCGCCAACAGGAGCATGCTTGCCGCCATCAAAGGCGCCATAGAGGCCGGCATGCCGGTCTACGCCGAATGCGGCGGCCTGATCTACCTGACTGAAGGCCTCATGGACAGGGAGAACAACACACTGCACGGCTTTAGTGGCATCTTCCCGGTGCAGACCACCATGCTCAAGAAAAGAAAGACCCTCGGTTACCGTGAAGTCCGGCTGCGCCAGAACTGCCTGCTGGGCAAAAAAGGGGATGTGGCCAGGGGGCATGAATTCCATTACTCCGAAACCGGCGAAATCCCGGAAAGCTTCCCCCGGTTCTACCAGGTAAGCAGGGGGCTGAACGACCTGGGCATCGAGGGTTATAGCTACAAGAACTGCCTCGCCTCCTACATCCATCTCCATTTCGGCAGCAATCCGGGAATAGCCGCTTCACTGGTGGAAAATTGCCGTAAATTCAAAGCCAATCATTCAATTTGAGTCCATCATGCCCCGGATCACCCTGACAATCCTGCTGCTGGCCTTAGCCACACCGGCCCATGCCATGCACATCTCCGAGGGAATCCTGCCACTCCCCTGGGCAGCGTTCTGGTTCGTGGTGGCCGCGCCGTTCGTGGCGCTCGGAGTGCGGCAGCTGAACCGGCTCGCCAGAGAAGACCTGGCCATGAAACCGCTGGTGGGCCTCTTGTCGGCGGTGGTGTTCATCATCTCCTGCATGCCGATCCCGGTGCCGACGGCCGGCACCTGCTCCCACCCCTGCGGCACCGGCATTGCCGCCATCCTGGCCGGCCCGCTGGTCAGTGTGCTGATCAGCAGCGTTGCACTGTTGATCCAGGCGCTCTTCCTGGCCCATGGCGGCCTCTCCACCCTGGGGGCAGATATCGTCTCCATGGGGGTGGTCGGCTCCTTTGTCGGCTATGGCTTGTTCCGCGGTCTGCGGGGCCTGGGGGCATCGCTCGGCATCGCCGCCTTTGCCGCCGGCCTGCTGACCGACTGGGCCACCTACCTGACCACTTCACTGGAGCTGGCCAGCGGCATTCGCGGTTCAGCCGAATTTTTGCCCCTATTTGCCAAAATAATGATAGCCTTTATCCCGACCCAGCTGCCGCTGGGCCTGCTGGAGGGGGCCATGACCGCCGGCATGATAACACTGCTGGCCAGGAAGCGCCCCGATCTGCTGGTGAAAATGAAGCTGCTGAAGCAAAGTGAGGTATCCGGTAATGCCTGACCGAAAGAATCGTTACAAGATCCTGTTGGTGCACGCCATCCTGCTGCCGACCCTGCTCTACGTCTACAGCTTCTTCTCCCTGGCACCCAAGCCATGGACCGGGGTCGACGAAGCGGTGGTAGAGAAGATCGCCAAAGAGCATGGCCGGGAAGCACGGCCACCCCTTGTCAGCACCGACAAGGGAGACCTGCTCCTCTTCGCCTTCCTGCTGGCCGGAGCGGTCGGCGGTTTTGTTGGCGGTTATTACTGGCGGATGCTGGTGAATGAGAAGAAGGAGCAGCCGAAAAATCACACAAACGGTTGACGGCTACCGTGGAAAGCCCCCTTGCAGCACCAGGACTCGATGAGATATCAATGGCATGAAAACAATCAAACCCCAAAATAACCGCCAACACCAGCTCTCCAGCTGCGACCCCCGGGTAAAGCTGGTCGCCGCCCTTGCCCTGCTGGTCATGGTGATCAGCTCCGCCGGCATCGCCTTCCCCCTGCTGGTGACGGCCTTTGGGCTCGGGGTCTGCATCTGGCTGCAGGTGCCGGCAAAGCAGCTGCTGATGAGATTTGCCGAGCCGCTCTTCCTGGTCATGGTGGTGCTGCTGCTCAAAGCCCTGTTCAGCGGCGGTGAGCCGCTTGCCAGCATCGATCTGCACTGGCTGCAGCTCTCCGTCAGCCGCACCGGACTGCTGGAGGGGTGCCGGATCGCCGCCCGGATCTGCGGCGCGGTCACCCTGGTGGCCGCCCTCGGCTTTGCCACCCCTTTTACCGAACTGCTGGCCGCCCTTGCCTGGCTTCGTCTCCCTCGGGGCTTCATCGAAGTCACCGTCTTTGCCTGGCGCTACCTCTTTGTCCTGGCCGATGATGCCCAGGTGATCCATGCCGCCCAGAAGAACCGCCTCGGCTACGTGGGGGTGCGCCGCTCGTTCCGCTCTTTGGGAACGTTGGCCGGCGCCCTGGTAATCAAGGCTTTCGACAGCAGCCAGACCATGACCGTGGCCATGACTCAGCGGGGCTATGACGGCACCCTGCCGCTGATGAAGCACCGGCCCTTCAGGCCCTCCGAACTGTTGACCTCGCTGCTGATTGTGACCGCCATGGGCATATTCTGGAGACTCTGATGACTGCTGTCCGCCTGGCCGTAGACATAGCTTCCTTTGCCTACCCCGACGGCACTGCCGCCCTGACCGACATCCGGCTCGAAGTGCGGCAGGGGGAGTTCCATGCCCTGCTGGGGGCCAACGGCTCCGGCAAGACCACCCTGCTGAAGGCCATGGATGGCCTGATCCGGGATTACCGCGGCAGCGTGCTCCTGGACGGACAGAATATTCTCAAGCTCCATCCGAAAGAGATCTACCGCAAGGTCGGCCTGGTCTTCCAGAACCCCGATGACCAGCTCTTCGCCCACTCGGTCAGTGAAGATGTTGCCTTTGGCCCTCGTAACATGGGCTTTGGCGAAGACGAAGTCAGCCGCCGGGTTATAGCCGCCCTGGAGCAGGTGGAGATGACGGCCGATGCTGCCCGGAACATCCACCACCTGAGCTACGGCCAGAAAAAACGGGTCTGCATCGCCGGACTGCTGGCCATGGGACATGAAATCCTCCTGCTGGACGAACCGACCGCCGGGCTGGATCCGGTCGGCGAACTGCGCATGCTGGCGCTGCTGCAGAAACTGAATCGCAGCAACAACGTAACCATCGTCATGGCCACCCACGCGGTTGACCTGGTGCCGCTCTTTGTTGAGCAGGTGCATATTCTCGCCAAAGGGCGGCTGGTCTGTTCGGGGAGCGCGACCGAGCTGTTCAGTTCCCCTGAGGAGATGGCCGCCGTCAAGCTGAGGCTCCCCTACGTTGCCGAGCTCTGCTGGCAGCTGGGGGCTGACGGGTTGCAGCTGGAGCGGCTGCCGCTGACCATTGACGAGGCAAAAACAAAGATTACTGCAGCAAAGTCACTACTGAAAGGGTCTTTATGAAAACAGCAATTCTACTCATGGCACACGGCAGCCGCATTGCCGAGGCCAATGACGCCGCCCGCGAGGTGGCGAAAATGGTGCAGGAGATGACCGGTCACGAGATTGTCGAGGTATCGTTCCGGGAGATGCATGAGCCGAATATCCAGCAGGGGGTCGACAACTGCGTGGCCAAAGGGGCAACGCGCATCCTGCTGATCCCCTACTTCCTCTTCATGGGGGCCCATGTGCAGCACGACCTGCCGGAAGAGCTCGAGGCGGCGCAGCAGCGCCACCCCGGCCTGGAGATGGTCATGGGATCGCACCTCGGCGCCCACAGGAAGCTGGCCGAGATAGTCACCGAGCGGATCGGTGCAGGTCTAGCCAAGGCAGGGTGGCACTGATGTCGGTGCATCTCAAGCCGGAGGAGATCGAGGCAGAGTCCTTCCGGATTATTGACAGCGAGGCCGGAGAGCATGGCTGGCCGGGCGACAGCTGGCAGATCGTCAGGAGAATGATCCACACCTCGGCAGATTTCGATTACGCCAGAACAGTGGTAATCTCTGCCACGGCAATCGATGCCGCCTGTGAGGCGTTCAAGGCCGGTCGGGGGGTGGTGACCGACACCAACATGGCGCTCGCCGGAATCAACAAGATGAATCTGGCCAAGTTCGGCGCTCCCCTGGCCTGCCATGTGGCTGATGCGGCTGTGGCTGCCGAGGCGAAGGAGCGCGGCGGCACCCGCTCCATCATGGCGATGCGCAAGGCAACCGCCACTGCCGGCAACGGTATCTTTGTCATCGGCAACGCGCCGACCGCCCTGTTCGAGCTGCTGCGCCAGGTGCGGGAAGAGGGCCTGCGCCCCGATCTGATCGTCGGGCTGCCGGTCGGCTTTGTCGGCGCCGCCGAGAGCAAGGAAGAACTGCTGACCGTTGCCACGCAGTACGGCATTCCGTTCATCACCAATCGTGGCCGCAAAGGGGGCTCCAATGTGGCCGCCGCAGTGCTTAATGCCCTGCTGATCCTGGCAGCCGAACGGACTGCTCCTTGAGCAAGGCACCCCTGAAATACGGTTTCACAACCGGTGCCTGCGCCGCAGCGGCCGCCAAGGGGGCGGCGCTAATGCTCCGGGACCGGCGGCTGATCGACGAAGTGGAGATTAATCTTCCGGCTGCCAATGGGGTAAAGTTCAGGCTGCACGGCCAGCATTTGACTGCCAACGGCGCCGCCTGCTACGTGGTCAAGGATGCCGGGGACGACCCGGACGTCACCAATGGCGCCGAAATCCATGCCGATGTCAGCGTCGAGTTTTTCACCCCCCATGCCATCGTTCTGCAAGGGGGTGAAGGTATCGGCAGAGTCACCAAGCCGGGCCTGGCGGTCAAACCCGGTGAGTGGGCCATTAATCCGGTGCCACGCAGCATGATCTTCGAGGGGGTTAAGGAAGTGCTGGCCATGCGCTGCATCCCGGCTACCTTCACCATCACCATCAGCATCCCCAACGGCAGGGAGCTCGCCAAAAAAACCCTCAACGAGCGCCTCGGCATAGTCGGCGGGCTCTCCATCCTCGGCACCACCGGCATTGTCAAGCCAATCTCCACCAAGGCCTGGACCGACACCCTGGACTGTGCCATCGATGTTGCCCTTGCATCCGGTAGCGAAACAGTTATCCTTTCAACGGGCAGGACCAGCGAACTGGTGGCAGATAAAAAACTCTCCGGACAATGCCCGGAAGAGTGCTACGTGATGATGGGAGACCACGTCGGTTATGCCCTGCAGGCCTGTGAGCACAAGGGGGTCAAGGAGGTCATCGTTGCCGGCCAGTTTGCCAAACTGCTGAAGATCGCCTGCGGCCACGAACAGACCCACGTATCATCTTCGGAGCTGGACCTGCAGGAACTGGCCAGATGGTGCGCAGCAGCACCAGCAACCGCCCGCTTCGAACAGCTCTGCCAGAGTGCCAATACGGCCCGCCAGGTGCTGGTGGATTCTGAGTATGACGCCAGCCTCATGGAACTTGTCTGCCGCAGGACCAGAGCAGCGGCAGTAACAATGGCCCCTGAACTTTCTGTCAGGGTTTTGCTGGCAGGGTATCACGGAGAAATGCTATATTTCGCCTGACCAGGGCGCAACTTTTCCGTGATATCGGCGTTGGTCTGCGTAATTCCTTGTGCGGCTTGGCGCTGCCAGGCCTCCGCGTCACTACTTGACCGCCTTGATCTAACGAAAAATTTGCGCCCTGCGGGATTTTTCCCATTTGAGGAGAAAAACTATGTCACAGCAGAAAATTCACTTGGTCGGCGCCGGGATTACCGGCTGGGAAGGGCTGGGGAGCAAGGCCCTGGAGGTAATCAGGACTGCTGATCTGCTCATCGGCCATCAGCGCCATCTTGACAATTTCCCTGATTTTGCCGGTGAAAAGCAGCTGCTGGGAGATCTCTCCATCATGCTGGAGCAGCTCCGGACTACGGAGAAACGCTGTGTCGTGCTCGGCTCCGGCGACCCCAACTTCTTCGGCATCGGCCGTTTCCTGATGCGCAACCTGCCCAAGGAGCGGATCGAGATTTACCCCAATGTCACCAGCGTGCAGTACGCCTTTGCCATGATCAAGGAGCCGTGGGACGACGCCGTCTTCATCTCGGTCCATGGCCGGGGGCTGGGGCGCTCCATCGACCGGATCATCGCTTCGGAAAAAGCCGCCATCCTCACCGACAAGGTCAATACTCCGGCGGTCATCGCCCGTGAGCTGCTGGAGCGTGGCGCCGACGGTTACGAGGCGTGGCTCTGCGAGGAGATGGGCCTGCCGGGTGAAAAGTTCACCAAGACCGATGTCAGGGGGCTGCTCGACCTCCCCTCTGCCGAGCTGAACATCCTCATCCTCATCAAGGCGTGGGAGCCCAACCTGGTGCACTACCCGCTTATCGGCATCTCCGACGATGAGTTTGCCACGGTCAAGAAGCTGATCACCAAGCAGGAGGTGAGGGCCGTCACCCTGGCAAAACTGCAGCTCCAGGACGACCTGGTTGTCTGGGACATCGGCGCCGGCAGCGGCTCTGTCTCCATCGAGGCCAGCAACCTGGTCCCCAACGGCAAGCTGTTTGCCATCGAACATAACCCCCAGTGCGTCAGTTTCATCCGTGAAAATCTGAAAAAATTTGTTGCCAGAAACGTCAAGCTGATCGAAGGGGATGCTCCGGCCGTGCTTGAGGACCTGCCCGACCCGGACCGGGTCTTTATCGGCGGCTCCGGCGGCATGCTGGAAGAGGTCATCGAAACAGTGGACCGGCGCCTCAAGCCTGAAGGGCTGATTGTCCTCAATGCCGTTACCATCAACACCCTGACCAAGTCGGTGGAGTTCCTTGAGGACCACGGCTATGCCGTTGAGGTAACCTGCGTCAATATTGCCAAGACCAAGCCGCTCAGCGAATACAAGCTGCTGGAGGCGCAGAACCCGGTCTACATCATCTCTGCCGCCAAGGAGTATTGACCGTGGCAAAAATCTACGCCGTCGGCGTCGGCCCCGGCGACCCCGAACTTATCACCCGCAAGGCCGAGCGGGTCCTGCGCACGGCAAAAGTCATCTGCACGCCAACCGGTCAGGCCGATGCCGCCAGCTACGCCCTCTCCATTGTCAAAGGCATCGTCAACCCGCTCACCCAGGAGATCATCACCCAGCTCTTTCCCATGAGCAAGGACGAGTCCCTGCTGGAAGAGTTCTGGCAGAAGGCGGCCGACGAGGTGCTGACCAGGGTCGATGCCGGCCTTGATGTGGCCTTCATCACCATCGGCGACCCGCTGCTTTACTCCACCTTCCTCTACATTTACCGGATCCTGCGCGCCAAACGCCCCGATGTGCCGATCGAGATCATCCCCGGCATCTCCTGCATCAATGCGGCCGCAGCGGCCGCCGGCATCCCCCTGGGGATGGCCGGTGAGCGGATCGCCATTCTTCCGGCCACCTATGCCGACGCTGAACTGAGACAGACCCTGCTGGACTTCGACACCATCGTCCTGATGAAAGTCAGCCGGGTGTTCGACCGGGTCTACGCCATGCTGGAAGAGCTGGGGCTGGAGAAGAGCGGCGCCTTCATCCGCCGGGTCGGTTCGGAGCAGGAGGAGGTTGTGGTCGACCTGGCCTCGCTGGCCGGCAAAAAGCTTGATTACCTGTCAATGCTTATCATCAGGAAATAAGGAGAACAGCATGAGCAACCCTACTGATTTCATCGGCAAAGCAGTGGAGACCAGTGAACTGGTCAACTATCACCCCGGTTCAATTATCAGCCGCACCCTCATCGACCGGAAAGTCGGCACCATTACCCTGTTCTCTTTCGATGCCGGTCAGGGGCTGAGCGAACATACCGTTCCCTATGATGCTTTTGTACAGATAGTCGACGGTACCGCCGAGGTGACCATTGCCGGCGTAGCACAGAATGTTACCGCCGGTGAGTTCATCATCATGCCGGCCAATACCCCCCATTCCCTCAAGGCGGTGCAACAGTTTAAAATGATGCTGGTGATGATCCGGGCAGCGGCAGAATAACGGCAACGCCGCCAGATTCCCTGCTGTTCACTGTTTGAGGCCCATCGAACAGGAGCAGCAGGAATCTCGTACCGATTTCAGATCAAGGATGATATCAAGGCGGCGAAGATTGAGGTTGCGAGGTGTACACTCAGGTACGTTGGCAGCCGAAGACAAGCCAACGAAGCTAGCGCCCTGCTATGGAGGCGGTATCAGTAAATGAAGGGAATGAGCCGCTTGACACGGCTTGAGTAGGCCCCGTAACCGGGGAAGATCTGTTGCAGAAACTTTTCCTCCCGCCTTGATTTCAGATCAAAAATCACCAGCAGGACCAGACCATAGCCGAGGGTCAGCCAGCCATGCACCCAGAGCCCCCAGCCGAAGGCCATCTGCAGCAGGCCCGAGTAGATCGGATGGCGCACCAGGCTGTAGGCCCCGGTTTCCAGGAGGACAGCGCCGCTTTTCGGGATGATGAGGGGGGTGAGGTTGCGGCCGAGGCCGAATGTGCCGGCTGTTGCCAGAGCGACTCCAGAGCAGAGCAGCAACCCGCCGGCATAAACGCCGACAATCCGGGCGCCGTCCGGCCACCCGGGAAAGATTGACAGCGTCCGCGGCCCGAAGGCCACCAGAGCGAAGACGATGAACTGGGTGGCCACGAACAGCTCGCCGCGGGAATTTTTCCACCATGGGGCTGACATAAGTATCCTTTTAGTAACGAAAGGTCTGCTTGATGTTGTCTGGAGTAAGGTTGCGCGCAATTTTCCAGTATTTGCCGCCAACCAGCAGCGGCGCCAGCACCGCCGCAATATAGCCGATCGGCGTCGGCTCGTCGGCAAGGTCTTCGGCAATGGTCACGACGCGAAAGCCAACAAAGTCGCCCACAACAGGCCAGTCCACAGCCTCGGCCAGGGTGCAGGTCCAGAGCTGCCGGCCGCCGTTCCCGGCAGCAAGGGTAACGAGGAAAGTCCGCTCACCGTCCCGCCCGCGCCGCCCCTCCTCCTCAACCAGCGCCGGGATCACCGCTTCCAGCAGGATGCGGTTCGGCAGGTTGGCACAGGCATACTCAAAAGCAGCGCGGTTGTCCGCAAATTCCAGCCGCTCATCTTTCTTCCCGAACCAGCCGAACATAATGTCCCCCTGACCAGCTGATGTTGGCTCAATCACCCTGAAAAAATTGAACTGCCTGATAACATCCTGCAGACAAGCCTGCCCCCATGATATGGCAACAGGGTACAGCTGTTGTCAAAAAACAATCTTTTCCAACCGGTAGGTGTGGTCAGAGAAAACTGGCTGCAGGCGGCTCTTTCTGAACTCGGAGAAGAGCTGGATTTCCCGCGGACCTAACAGACTTTTTGCTCCGGTGACATGATTGTCGTCATACATAAGGTGGGTGAACCCTGAGCTGCCCAGGCCGGCAAGCAGTTGTTCCGGGCTTGCCGACTGCGACAGCAACCTGTTCAGGGAATAGGACTCGAACATGCTGTCCGAAAAGCAGTCGAAATCGGCCAGAAAGGAGTAGTTCTTCATGTTAACGAGAAAGACCTTGTCCTTGGGGACAAGATTACGATTGGCATAGTCGTACATGCCGTACACGGTCAGGTTGCGCTTCAAGAAATCTTGGCGAGCCTCACTCCCCAGCAGCACGGGCAACGGTCTGATCTTGGCAAACTCTTCATAAATAGTGGCAATATTAAAAGCGCTGCAGGCAAGGATTACGGTAACTGCATATGCTTGCAGGATTTTACTGCCTGCCAGCGCGGTAAGTACGACTCCGCAGAATACGGCCAGCAGCGGCAGAATTGGCGTAAGATAGCGAATGTCCTGAGAAGAAACCGCCCAGAAGAGAAAAAATGTGGCGCAAAAGATGCCGCAGGTCGTCAGATGGGGGCTCCGGTCACGGCCCCGCAACAGGAGAGGGAGCAACAGCAGAAAAATAGGGCTGAGCAGCCCATCGAAACGGCTGCTGTTCATCTTCGCAAAAAAACTGACATTAATCGGCAGCAGCAGATAATCAATCGGTTGCCGCCCCATCCCCATATGGCGATAGAGCCCCTCGAAAAGCCTTGCCAGATCATCATCCAAGCCCCGGCCACCGAATATGCCGTAGAAAAACGGGTAGAGCGGATTACCGGTAAGAACCAGGTTTTTTAGGTAAAAGGGAGCCCCGACAATGATCATGGCACCAGTGAAAACGGCAATGGTGGCAACCAGCTTCCTGCCGTCCTCTCCGTCCCGGAACCGGACGAGAATGCCGAGAAAACCGAGGAGTGGCAGAATCAACACCGAGTATTTGGTGGCCAGGGCAAAGCCGAGAAACAGCCCACACAGGCCGATCCAACGCAGCTCCTTGTTTTCCTGCCACTGCAGAAAAGCATAAAAAGAGGCCAGCACGAACAGTGTCGCATAGAGATCGGCATAGGCCATGTGAGACAGCTCGAAAACAGTGGGGATCATGGCGAAGACGAAAACGCCGGTGTAGGGGTAACGGCTGCCGAGCTTGCGGGTCGCCATGACTACCATGCCCAACATGAGCATGGGAAGTGCCAGGAAATTAATCCCCTTGGACAGGACGTCCCCCTTCAGAAACAGCGCCAGGATGTAGAGCATTTCCGACTGAAACGGCAGGTTCGAGAAGATGTTGCCGGAGATGAAGGAGAAGCCGTGCTGCTTGAGATAGATTTTCGGCGCTGCCAGGTGGTAAACCAGGGCGTCCTTGCCGATCTCGGGGGTGAGCGTCAGAAGCAGTGCGGTCATAAGCAGCAGCAATGCTGCAAACAAAGATAATTTTTCCGTGATGCCGACGGGCGGGGGCATCACATCGAGACGGTTCAGGCTGGCCTGTTGCCAGCCGCGGATTGCCACCGCAACCAACAGAACCGTAACTGTATACAGCAAGGGGGAAATGAGCAGGCCGGCTGCTGCTGCTAGGAAAATGATGGTGCCGGTAAACCCGGCACCACAGGTAAAGGCGAGAAAAAGCCGCTCCGCTGGGCCGGTCTCAGGAAATTTCAGCCAACCTAGCAACTGCAGGCCGGCTCCAGTAAGTGTTAACCAGGAAATGCCAATCAGGATAAGCGCTATGAAGCTGTCGACGATTGGGGCATGCATACTAGCCTCACTTACGTCCTGACCAGTCGGGTCAGGCAGATGTTGCCAATTTCGTACTACCCCTTCAGCTTGGCCAGCAGCAGGTCGTTGACCACCCCTGGGTTGGCCTTCCCTTTGGATGCGCGCATCACCTGGCCGACGAAGAAGCCGAAAACCTTCTCCTTGCCGCCGCGGAACTCTTCCACCTGCCCCATGTTGGCAGCCATGATCTCGTCGATGATCTTTTCGATCTCGCCGGTGTCGGAGACCTGAACCAGCCCCTTGGCAGCCACGATGTCGGCCGGGTTGCCGCCATTCTGCCACATCTCGTCAAAGACCGTTTTGGCGATCTTGTTGGAGATGGTCCCCTTGTCGATCAGGGCCAGCAGTTCGGCCAGCAGTGCCGGTGCTACCGGGCAGTCGGCGATCTCCAGGCCGTTGTCGTTCAGCCCTCGGGTCACTTCCCCCATGACCCAGTTGGCAGCAGCCTTGGGCTGGGCACCGGCGGCCAGGCCCCCTTCGTAGTATGCCGCCAGGGGCCGGGTTGCGGTGAGCACCTCGGCGTCGTAGAGGGAGAGGCCCAGCTCGCTCTGGTAGCGGGCCAGTTTCACTTCCGGCAATTCCGGCATCCCTTGGCGGGTCGCCTCGACCCAGTCCTGGGAGATGACCAGGGGCACCAGGTCCGGATCGGGGAAGTAGCGATAGTCGTGGGCATCCTCCTTGCCCCGCATGGAGCGGGTCGTGCCGCTGTCCGGGTCAAAGAGGCGGGTCTCCTGAACGATCTTGCCACCCTCTTCGATAACTTCGATCTGCCGCTCTATTTCATGCTCAATGGCCTGCTTGACGAAACGGAAGGAGTTGACGTTCTTGGTCTCGGTGCGGGTGCCGAACTTGTCGGAGCCGACCGGCATGACCGAGACGTTGGCGTCGCAGCGGAAACTCCCCTCTTCCATGTTGCCGTCACAGATGCCGAGATAGACCACGATCTGGTGCAGTTTTTTCAGGTAGGCGACCGCTTCGTCGGCGGTGCGGATGTCCGGCTCGGAGACGATCTCCAGCAGCGGGGTGCAGGCGCGATTGAGGTCAACGCCGGAGCCGCTCCCCAGGCCGGGAATGTCGCTGTGCACCAGCTTGCCGGCATCCTCTTCCATATGGATTCTGGTGATGCCGATCCGTTTGCCGACGCCGTCCACTTCGATGTCCAGATGGCCATGCTCGCAGATGGGGAGCTCGTACTGGCTGATCTGGTAGCCTTTGGGGAGGTCGGGATAGAAGTAGTTCTTCCGGGCAAAGACCGAGCGGGGGGCAATTTGGCAGGGGGTGGCCAGGCCGGCCCTGATGGCGTAATCCACCACCTTTTCGTTCAGCACCGGCAGGGCGCCGGGCAGGCCGAGGCAGACCGGGCAGGTCTGGGAGTTGGGCTCAGAGCCGAACTGGGTCGAGCAACCGCAGAAGATCTTGGTGTTGGTTTTCAGCTGGACGTGGACTTCGAGGCCGATGACTGGTTGGTATTTCATATATCAATTCTCCGGAAGTATTTAGAGCTGCGCCTTTTGTCTGTGCCACTCGGTCGCCTGCTCGAAGGCATAGGCAGCGCGGATGATCTCTGCCTCGCCGAACGGCTTGCCGATCAGCTGCAAGCCGATGGGAAGGCCCGCGGCGCTGCTGCCGGCCGGGATGGACATGGCGCAGGTGCCAGCCAGGTTGACCGGGATGGTGAAGATGTCGGACAGGTACATCTGGAGCGGATCGGCGGTCTTTTCGCCGACCTTGAAGGCCGGGGTCGGCGCCACCGGGGTGAGGATGACATCCACTGATTCGAACGCCTTGAGGAAGTCCTGCATGATCAGCGTCCGCACTTTCTGGGCCTTGATGTAGTAGGCGTCGTAATAGCCGGAAGAGAGGGCGTAGGTGCCGATCATGATCCGCCGCTTCACTTCTGTGCCGAACCCCTCGGCCCGGGTTTGGCGGTACATTTCGGCCAGGGATTTGGCGTCAGCGGCGCGATGACCGAAGCGAACGCCGTCGTAACGGGCCAGGTTGGAGCTGGCCTCGGCAGTGGCGATCAGGTAGTAGCAGGCCACGGCGTAATCGGTGTTGGGGAGGGAGATGTCGACAAACTCGGCACCGAGGGCGCGGTAGGTGGCAATGGCCCGGTCCATGGCGCTCTTCACATCCGGGTCAAGACCGTCGATGTAGTACTCTTTGGGGAGGCCGATTTTGACCCCTTTAAGGTCGCCTTGCAGCCCAGCGGTGTAATCGGGCACGGCGCAGTCGACACTGGTGGAGTCCAGAGGATCGTGGCCGGCAATGGCACCGAGCATGATGGCGGCATCGCGTACGTCACGAGTCATGGGGCCGACCTGGTCAAGGGAGGAAGCATAGGCAATGACGCCGTAGCGGGAGACCCGGCCATAGGTCGGCTTCAGGCCGACGCAGCCACAGTGGGAGGCTGGCTGGCGGATGGAGCCGCCGGTATCGGTCCCCAGGGTGGCAATGGCCTGTTGGGCGGCAATGGCAGCGGCCGAGCCGCCGGAAGAGCCGCCGGGAATGCACTCCAGGTTCCAGGGGTTGCGGGTTGCCCCGAAGGCGCTGGACTCGCAGGAGGAGCCCATGGCGAACTCGTCCTGGTTCAGCTTGCCAAGCAGGACGGCGCCCCGCTGCTGCAGCCTGCCCCAGGAGGTGGCGTCGTAAGGGGGGGTGAAATCCGCCAGAATCTTCGAGGCGCAGGTGGTCCTGATCCCTTTGGTGAGGAAGATATCCTTGAGCGCCAGCGGGATGCCGGTAAGGAGGTCCATCTCCCCCCGGGCGATCCGGCTGTCAGCCGCGGCAGCCGCTTGCAGCGCCGAATCGGCAGTAACGGTGATGAAGGCGTTCACCCGTTCATCGGTCGCTTCAATGCGCTGCAGACAGGCTTTGGTTGCCTCCACCGAGGAGATTTCCTTCGTTTTCAACTTGGCGTGCAGCTCGTGAATGGTCAGATCAAAAAGTTCCATTGGCAAAATTCTCCAAATTTGGGGGAAATCTCAATTATTTCGAGTATTGTAACGGCGCGAACCGGCTCTCACTGCAACGCCTCTGCTTCCATACCCGCAGTGCCGACTTCGACAGCTGTCATCATGTCAGGCAGTCAGGCGCTTTTTACGTCATCTCGGAAGCCCCGGCTGTTTCCGTTCGATCCGGCTCGCGCCGTCACTTTTGCTACTCAATTACCTTGGGTACGCGGAAGAAGGCTTCAATCCTGTCAGGTGCATTGGCCAGGGCATTGTCTGTGCCAATGGACGGCCGTACTTCGTCAGCCCGGAAAGCGTTCTCCATCGGCACGGCATGGGAAGTCGGCACAATGCCGTCGGTATCCAGCTCGTTCAGCTTGTCCACGTAGGCAAGGATGGCATCCATCTGGCCGGTAAACGTCTCCAGCTCCCCTTCGGCAAGGTTCAGGCGGGCCAGCAGGGCAACATGCTCGACCTCTTTGCGGGTAATTCTCATGACAGCTCCAGTGATGTTAATGGTGCGAATGAACGCTAGTTTTTAGCATGAACGACCGGGAAAGGCAAGGAGCGGGGCAAAGGTTATTGTCAGTATTCTGCACTGAATTTCGCTAGACCGGGTGTATAATATTTACATAGGAAGCAATCTGTTCGCCGCTAACAGGCGAGCAAAGGGGGTAGGTCATGAGAGGACGGGAAATTTACAGTACTTTGGAAAAGCTCAGAAGTGACGAGCATCGTTTCGTGAAGTGGTGGCGCAAGGAGAACGACTTTCTGGACTATGACCTGATCGACCGCTTTGTCAAAAATGCCGAAACATCCGAAGAGATCGACGGACTTGATCTGCTGACCACCGAGGAGATGTGGCATGAAGTCGAACGGGTCTGCGGCAGGCGGATAGCTCTGCGGCACGAAACGAAAGGTGACGTGGTGGAATGGGTCCACGAGGGGAAAAACGGCCGACAGACCGAGGTCTGTGTTTTCACGCCGGAAACGGTCATGCATATCTATGATGTGGAGACCAGGGGTAACCCGATAGTCTGACTTTTCCGGAGGGAGTAGATGGCTGCACAAGCAGATCTCATAATTATCGGCTCAGGCTCGACCGCTTTTGCGGCGGCTCTGCGTGCCACGAGTTACGGCGCCAGGGTTTTGATGTTCGAAAAGAGTGTCCTGGGCGGAACCTGCATCAATTGGGGCTGCATCCCCAGCAAAACGCTGATTCATGCAGCCCTTTTCAAACATGAGGCCGGCCGTGGCGCCCGGTTGGGGATGGGCCGCGACGACGACAACAGCACGCCGGATGCGGAGCGGCTCTTCCGCCATCGGGAAACGGTCGTTGCTGAACTGCGCCAGGAACGCTATCTCAATGTGCTTGCCGGCATGGAGGGTCTGCAGCTGGTCAAGGGGACCGCCCGGCTGGTTGACAGCCGGACCGTCACCTGTGATGGGCAGAACTACACAGCGGAGCGGATTCTGCTGGCCATGGGGGGCACACCGCGCATCCCGCCCCTGCCCGGGCTGGAGCGTTGCAACTATCTCACCAGCCGGAGCGCCCTGCTCCTGAAAAAGCTGCCGACATCACTGGTCATCATCGGCGGCGGGGTGGTGGCGGTTGAGCTTGGCCAGATGTATCACCGCCTGGGGTGCCGGGTCACCATTCTTGAACATGGGCCGCGCCTGCTGCCGGCCGTTGAGCCTGAGCTGTCGGCCGCCCTCGAAGCCGTGCTGACTGCCGAAGGGCTCAAGGTGGCGACCAATGTCAGTTTCTGTTCCGTGGACAGGCTGGGGGAACTGAACGTGGTCCATGCCGACCAGGGGGACCATCGCCATAAATATACCTGCGAGCGGATTCTGCTGGCAGCCGGCACCCTGCCTGCCACTGACGGCATCGGCCTGGAGGAGGTCGGGGTAACTGTTGACCGTAAAGGCTTTATCCAGGTGGATGGTCAGATGCGCACCTCGGTAGCGGGAATCTGGGCGGCCGGCGATGTGGTCGGCAGGCTGATGATTGCCACGGTAGGGGCCAGGGAAGGAATTGTGGCCGTGGATGACATGTTCAACGCCTCCTGTGGCTGCAGCATGGATTACCTGGCCGCTCCCATGGCCATCTTCACCGACCCGGAGGTCGCCATGGCCGGCTATGGCGAAGCAGAGGCCCGCGCTGCCGGTTTCGACTGCATGGTGAATGTCATGCCGGTCAGCGCCATCCCCAAGGCCCATGTCGTCGGCCAGACCGACGGGGTCATCAAGATGATCGCCGACCGTCCCAGCGTCCGTCTGCTGGGGGTTCACCTGATCTGCCACCGGGGAGCGGACATGATCAACGAAGCCTCCCTGGCGCTGCGGCTGAAGGCCACGGTGGACGATCTGGCCGCCACCATGCATGTCTACCCTTCCATCGGCGAAGGACTCCGGCTCTGCGCCCAGGGGTTTAGCCGGGACATCAGCCGCCTCTCCTGCTGCGCCGAGTGACGCTTGGCGTGATTGCCGGCGTCTGGCTTCGTGCTGACGGGCCATTTCTGTAATTCCAAGCTCATTCAGCTACAGCAGATAAACTCGCTGCGCTCAGACAGTATCTGCTGTTGACGCTTCATTTCACAGGAATTAAGACGAAATGCCCCTAAGGCACTCTCCAGACACCGACAATCACACCAAGCTCAATGACCCACTGCCACCCTCCGGAAGCCGCCGGAAACATCACGCTCCACCCGCCTTCCGTGGTACACTGGAACTGTGAAACAGAAGATAATTCCGGAGGTGATGGAATTATGAACGACCGTTCGGCAGACAGCGATATTTCGACCGGCAGAGGGCTGTTGCTCCCCCTGGCCGGAATCTTTTTCCTCGTCGTGGCAGCACTCCTGATGGCAGCCGCCGGCTTTGGCACCCGTCTGGGGCTCTGGCACTTTCGCACCGGCTTCGACCTGCTCCGCTACGGCGCCTACTGTGGCTCTGCTGCAGCCTTGGTCTCCCTTGCCGCAGCCATCCACTCTTTCAGAAGTAGTCGCCGCATCGGGCTGCTCCTGACCCTACTGGCATTGGTCGGTAGCGCCGCCCTCACTGCCGTACCGGCAAGCTGGAAACTGACGGCCGGCAGGCTCCCCCGCATCCACGACATCTCCACCGACACAGCCAATCCTCCTCCGTTTGTGGCAGTCATGCCGCTCCGACAGGGGAGCCCCAATCCGGCCAGCTACGGCGGCCAGGAAATCGCCGCCCTCCAGCGCCAGGGTTATCCCGATATCAAGACCGTGGTGCTCGATCTCCCCATGGCCGTTGCCTTTGACAAGACCCTGGCCGCGGCCAACTCCATGGGGTGGCAGATAGTCGCCGCCGTTCCCGCGGAGGGGCGGATCGAGGCGACCGACACCACCTTCTGGTTCGGCTTCAGGGACGATATCGTCATTCGGGTCGCACCGGCTGGCAACCGGTCGCTGGTGGACATCCGTTCGGTCTCCCGGGTCGGTATCAGTGACGTGGGGACCAATGCGCGACGGATCCGGAGCTTTGTCAAAAAACTGGGCTAGCCTTCAGGTCAACAGGGGAAACCGCTGCCACGGGTCTGCAACGCCTCTGCGGTTGACGATCCGGCCAGGTAGCTGTAGGATGGCCGAATCTTGCCGCAGCAATTCCGGAGAATCTCTTGGCCCTCATTTCTTTACAGAAAATCACCCTCTCTTTCGGCGCCGCGCCGGTCTTTGACGGCATCTCCCTGCAGATCGAACCCGGAGACCGGCTCTGCCTCATGGGGCGCAACGGCAGCGGCAAATCGACCCTTCTCAAGCTGCTTAGCGGTGAACTCCCCCCGGACAGCGGCGATATCCACCGCCAGCAGGGGGTGAAGATTGCCTCCCTCCCCCAGGAAGCGCCCCCGGGGCTTGACGGCACGGTGTTCGACATTGTAGCCGCCGGCATGGGGGATGCGGCCAGACTCCTCACCGACTACCACAACCTGGCCCAGCACCTGGCAAGGGAGAGCAGCGCCAGGCTGCTGGAAGAACTGGAAACATTGCAGCACCGCCTGGAAGAGGAGGGGGGCTGGACGCTCCATCAGGAGGTGGAACGGCTGCTCGATTCCCTTTCCCTCCCGGCGGAAGCCGCTTTCAGCGAACTCTCGGGCGGTACGAAACGCCGCGTCCTGCTTGCCAGGGCGCTGATCGCCGCCCCGGACCTGCTCATTCTGGATGAGCCGACCAACCATATCGACATCGAAACCATCGGCTGGCTGGAGGAGCTCCTGAAAAAAAGCAGCGCCGCGTTGGTGTTCGTCACCCACGACCGGGCCTTTGCCCGGAAGCTGGCCACCAGGGTGGCCGAGCTGGACCGGGGGAGGCTCTACGCCTTCACCTGCGGCTATGACACCTTTGTGGAACGGCGCGAAGCGCTGCTGGATGCGGAGATCACCCGCCAGGCGCTGTTCGACAAGAAGCTGGCCGCGGAAGAGGCCTGGATCAGGCAGGGGATCAAGGCGCGCCGCACCAGGAACGAAGGGCGGGTACGGGCGTTGAAGGCGCTGCGGGAAGAGTACCGCCAGCGGCGTGACCGGCAGGGGGTGGCCAAGCTCCAGCTGCAGGAGGGGGGACGTTCCGGCGCCATGGTGGCCGAACTGGAGAATGTCACCTTCGGCTACAACGACACCCCGGTTATTGCCGGGCTCTCCACCACGGTAATGCGTGGCGACCGGATCGGCATCATCGGCGCCAACGGCACCGGCAAGACCACCCTGCTGCGCCTCATACTGGGGGAGCTCCCCCCGCAAAGCGGCGAAATCAGGCTCGGCACAAGGCGCGAAATCCTTTATTTCGACCAGCTGCGCGACCAGCTGGACATGAACGCCACCGTGCAGGAGAATGTTGGGGAAGGGAACGACACCGTCACCATCAACGGCAAGCAGCGCCATGTCATCGGCTATCTGCAGGATTTCCTCTTCTCCCCGGAACGGGCGCGCACGCCGGTGCACATCCTCTCCGGCGGGGAGCGCAACCGGTTGCTGCTGGCCAAACTGTTCACCAAACCGGCCAACCTGCTGGTGCTGGACGAACCGACCAATGATCTGGATGCCGAAACCCTGGAGCTACTGGAGGATATCCTGGCCGAGTACAGCGGCACCCTGCTGCTGGTGAGCCATGACCGGGAGTTCCTCAACAATGTCGTCTCCCGGACCCTGGCACTGGAGGGCAACGGCCGGGTCAGCGACAATGTGGGGGGCTATGACGACTGGCTCCGCACCAGGGAAAGCCTGGCCGAGGTGCCTGCCGCGGTGAAAGCGGTCAAACAACCGGAGAAGGGCCGGCCGGAAAAGGAAAAGCCCCGTAAGCTGACCTTCAAGGAAGAGCGTGAGCTGGAGACGCTGCCGGAGAAGATCGCCTTGCTGGAGGCCGAGCAGGCGGCGCTGCACACCCGGCTGGCCGACCCGGAGTTCTACAAAACTGCCGGAGCGGAGATCACGGTTGTCAATGACCGGCTGGGGGCTCTGGAAACCGAGCTGCTGGTGGTTTACGAGCGCTGGGAAGAGCTGGAAACCTTGAGAGGGCAATAGCTTTTCTTCAGGAAATCTGCTATACAAAACCTCCGATTTCAATGGAGGTTTTTCTCAATGGTTCGTCTCTTTACTGCGCTCCTGTTCTACACCCTTTTTCTGGCTGCACCGGCCATGGCTGCACCGGCCATGGCCGCACCGGCTCCCCCAGCAGCAAGCGGGGTCCCCATCCTGCTCTACCACCGCCTCGGCCCGACTGTGGCCGACAGCATGACCATGACCACTGCCACTTTTGAATCCCACCTGAAATACCTCAAGGAGAACGGCTACACCGTCATTCCCCTGCGCCGCCTGATCGACTGGTACCAGAAAAAGGCGCCGGCGCCACCGGCGAAATCGGTGGTCATTGTTGAGGACGATGCCCATAAAACCGTCTACAGCGACATGCTGCCGCTGGTGAAAAAGTACAATGTGCCGGTGACGGTGTTCATCTACCCGTCGGCCGTTTCCAATGCCAAGTATGCCATGACCTGGGACCAGATCAGGGAACTGAAGAAGACCGGCCTGTTCGATTTCCAGTCCCACACCTACTGGCACCCGAACTTCAAGCGGGAAAAAAGGAAACTCAAACCGGCGGATTACGACAAACTGGTGGAGACCCAGCTGAAAAAGGCCAAGGACAAGATCGAGAAAGAGGTCGGCACCAAGGTCGATCTGCTGGCCTGGCCTTTCGGCATCTACGACGATCAGCTGATCCAGAAGGCCACTGCGGCCGGCTACATCGCCACTTTCTCCATCGAGCGTCGCCACGCCACTGCCGGCGACAGCATCATGAAGCTCCCCCGCTATCTGCTGATTGCCGCCGACAACCAGAAGGCGTTGGCCCAGGTGCTGGCCGGCACAGCGCCGAAGCGCAATGTGGTGTACTGAAACAGAGAGGGAACTGCTTTGGGGAAAATTGAAAGTTGAACTTGCAATTTTCCCCAAAGCGAGATAACCTCTTGTCATGATTACCAGAACCGTCACACCAACGCTTGCTCAACTGGCGAACCAGTACCCGGTTGTAACCGTCACCGGCCCCCGTCAGAGTGGCAAGACAACCCTCTGCCGCAGTGCATTTCCGGGCAAACCGTATGTCAACCTGGAAAGCCCGGATACTCGCGAATTTGCCATATCCGACCCCCACGGCTTCCTGGCCTCCTACCCTGATGGCGCCATATTCGACGAAATCCAGCGAACGCCCCAACTTCTTTCTTATCTGCAGCCGCTCGTCGATCAACGGAACACTCCCGGACAGTATATTCTTACCGGCAGTCAGCAGTTCGAGGTAATGACCACTATCGGCCAATCCCTGGCCGGCCGGACAGCACTACTGAAGCTGTTGCCGTTAAGCATCGAGGAGCTGGCGACAGCCGGGATATCCGCAAAAATCGACCGGTTGCTGCTGTACGGTTTTTACCCGCGGATCTACGATGCCGGCCTGAATCCGACCCAGGCGATGGGCGATTACTTCGAAACCTACGTGGAACGGGATATCCGCCAACTGATCAACATAAAGGATCTGGCGCTGTTCGAAAAATTCGTCAAGCTCTGTGCCGGACGCACCGGGCAACTACTCAACCTGCAAAGCCTCGGCCACGATGTGGGGATCTCCCACACCACCGCCCGGAGCTGGCTGACCCTGCTGGAGGCGAGCTACGTGGTGTTCCTGCTCCAGCCGTGGCACACCAATCTCGGCAAACGACAGGTTAAAACGCCGAAGCTCTACTTCTACGATGTGGGATTGGCATCATACCTCCTCGGTATCGAAAGCGAGCTGCACGTCAATCGACACCCTTTGCGGGGGCACCTGTTCGAAAATATGGT
This sequence comes from Geobacter sp., assembly GCA_012026855.1. Taxonomy (GTDB): domain Bacteria; phylum Desulfobacterota; class Desulfuromonadia; order Geobacterales; family DSM-12255; genus VEOV01. The sequence goes on along the minus strand of VEOV01000332.1, from coordinate 10,443 downwards.
AGTGATCGAAGCTCTCAAGTACCGTTACCACCGCGGCCGGCGGAGCAATCTGCATTTCTGGCGGGACAGCAAAGGGAACGAAGTCGATCTGGTGATCGAGTCGGGGCCAGATGTCTTCCCGGTGGAGATCAAGTCGGGGGCAACCATCAGCGACGATTTTTTCAAAGGATTGCGGACATTCGCCTCCCGGCTGCCGGCGCCGCCAGCCGCCTGCTCCCTGGTATACGGCGGCACTCAGCGCCAGCAACGGAGCGATGTCAATATCTGGCGTGCTACCGATATTGCCGAGATGATGGCGACAAGGGCCTGAAGGCAAGAAGCGCTCGCTGGCGCTGGCCCTGACTCGGATAAATGTTCTATACGGCTGGATCACCGGTTCACGCGCGCGTGAACCGGTCAAATACTGAGTTATCTGAAATAGAATTGGATGAACATGATTGAACTATTTGATGAAAATTTTGGTCTTACCACATCCCAAATACTACACAACATAGCCAATCAACTTGGCGTTGCTTATGATTGCGGTGAGATAAAAGTGCAGCTGGCTGGCAGAGAGTATTTGATGTTTATATATCTTCCAGAATGTAGAGGACTTCAAGAAACTGCAGTAGGAGCGCCATCATTCTTTGAAATCAAAACCATCATTCCCTTCGCACACGCATCTTTCAGCATCAGAAAGTCAGATGCCACCGACTGGCTTGCTGAGCATCTTTTAGCCAATACTGACTTCAAGGCTGGCGATTCGGACTTCGATGCCAAATTTCATATACGAGTCGAAAACACTAATTGGGGAACCCAATTCTTCGCTAATAGCATCGTCAGACAGGGGATATCGGACTTGTTGTCACTAGGTTTTGACGCAATTCGTTCCGAAGATGGTTTTTTGAAAGCCATAAAATGGCTAAAAGTCGGTGGACCATATCCAAAAATAGAAGTGATCAAAAATGCCGTTACGCAACTCGATCAACTCATTTCAAACGTTCCGGACGATGGAGCAGGTATTGCCACTGGGAGTGGCATCGAAAAAGAGCCAGTTGACGATCAAGTCGCCGCTATGCCCACATCACAAGTTGAGGTTAACTCCGATCAATGCAGCAAAATGCAGGGTAATGATGGTGCCATTATTGATGAGGAAACAGCTCAAAGCTTTGGCTGTCTGTTTTTTCTAGTCATATGGTGCCCAATTATCTGGGTTGTGCTTATGTCCAACAAAATTCAGATTCCTAGCCCGAGACTTGTCTTTTGGGGTGTGGCTGTTCTAGTAATATTGCTTTTTTTTGCATCCTTTCTGATCGATATGTTCATCCAGATCGTGCTATCTGGTGTCACTCTTGATAAATACCTTTGCCTGAGAAGAAAGTTTTTTCCAATCGTTGCAAGATCCGGTGATTTGACTGAGCTAATCAAAAAGAATGGCCGGAGCGGAGCATTACTGGGGTTTATCTTCCTTGTGTGCTGTTACATTGGCTCTGCAAGGTTCTTGTACTTCATTACTTTCGGTAAGTAAAACAGCAATAATGTTGACAGATATCGCCAGCGTAGATTGACGCGTCAAACAACGCCCCGCAGGTCACGCTGCAAGACGTTAAAATAGCCCGGAGTTTAACACTTGACCGATTTTGACAAACAAATTGCCGCCATTGCCGCTGCCCTGAAAAGCGGCGACCAGCGGCTCACCCTGACCGGGCTGACCGGCTCCAGCCCGGCCTTCCTCCTTACCCGGCTGATCGGGCTGACCGACAGGCTGATCATTGTCGCCACGGCCGACAGCGACGCTGCTGACGAGCTGGTCAGCGAGCTCCGTTTCTATGCCGACAAACCGGAAGAGATCCTCCTCTTCCCGGCCTGGGACAGCCCGATCCTCGACGGAGCCTCGCCCCACCCCGACCTTACCGGCACCAGACTCAATACGCTGCTGCGGCTGACGGAAAAACAGGCCAGGATCGTGGTTGCCCCCTATGCCGCCTTGGTGCAGAAGATCGTGCCGCGCCGCTGCCTCAAGGAGGTCTCCCAGTACCTTTTGGCCGGTGAGGAGGTCGAGCATTCGGCCCTGCTGGAAAAGCTGGTGAAGCTGGGCTATTCGCCCGTCCCGCTGGTGGAGGACCGGGTGAGTTTCGCCGCCCGGGGCGGCATTCTGGATATTTTCCCCCCCCATATGGATGCCCCGGTGCGCATCGAGTTCTTTGGCGATTTCGTCGAGACCATCCGCAGCTTCGACCCCCTGAGCCAACGCTCCCTGCAGCCGCTGGAAGAGCTGTTCATCCTGCCGTCCCGGGAAGTAATCCTGACGCCGGAGGTGATGAAAGAGTTCCCTGCACGGCTGAAAAAGCTGTGCGATGACATCGACATTCCGCTCCCCCGGCGCCGCGAGCTGCTGGAGCAGTTGAACTCGGCCATCTACCCTCCCGGCATTGAAAACCTGCTCCCCCTGTTCCATGGTCCGCTGGAGACTCTGTTCGACTACACCGGCGACCAGGCGGTGTCGCTGCTGGTGGATGCCGATGCCGTGGCAACCGCCCGCAGCGAATGGCAGGCAGAGCTGGAAAACTGCCGCAACCGGGCGCTGGAGCGGGAGGCGATCATCTGCGACCCGGCAGAGCTGTTCCTGACCGGACAGGCTGCCGAACCCGAAAATCTCCCCGGGCTGCGGCTCAGCATGCCGAAACTTGAACTGCTGGACGACGCCAGTGGTGAAGTTTTCCGTTTCGAGACCGAGCAGAACGGCGACCTGCGCCTGACCGTGACTCCTGACGGAGAGGGGGCCATGAAGCCCCTGGCAGACCGGCTCCACACCTGGCGCAAAGAGGATGCCAGGGTAATCATCGCCTGCCACCAGAAGGGGCAGGCCCAGCGGCTCACCTCCCTCCTGGAGCACCACGACCTGCAGCTGCAGCTGGCGGAGCGGAGCTTCAGCCAGGAACTGACACGCCGCTCCGGCAGCATCGCCCTGCTGACCGGCGAGCTCTGCCGCGGCTTCAGGCTGCCGGCCGCTTCGCTGGTGGTCATTGCCGAGGAGGAGCTGTTCGGCAAGCGAACCAGACGGCGCGGCGTTTCGGAGATGAAGAAGAAGCAGATCCTCACCTCCCTGGCCGAGTTGAAACCCGGGGACCACATGGTGCACCTGGACTTCGGTGTCGGCCTCTACCGCGGCCTGCAGCATCTGGAGCTCTCCGGCGTAGCCGGCGATTTCCTCCTCCTTGAGTATGCCGGCGGCGACAAGCTCTACCTGCCGGTTGACCGGCTGGCGCTGGTGCAGCGCTATGTGGGGGCGGAGGGACTGGAGCCCCGGGTCGACCGGCTTGGGGGCGCAGCCTGGGACAAGGCCAAGGCCAAGGCCAGGGAAGCAGTTGAGGAGATGGCAGGTGAACTGCTGGAGATCTACGCTGCCCGACAGATACAGAAGGGGTTTGCCTTCTCCCCCCCCGACGACCTCTACAAGGAGTTCGAGGCAGCCTTTGCCTGGGATGAAACCCCGGACCAGCTGTCGGCCATCGATGATGTGCTGGGGGACATGATGAGCGAGCGCCCCATGGACCGGCTGGTCTGCGGCGACGTCGGCTACGGCAAGACCGAGGTGGCCATCAGGGGGGCGTTCAAGGCGGTCATGGACGGCAGGCAGGTGGCGGTGCTGGTGCCGACCACGGTCCTGGCCCAACAGCACTACGAATCATTCCGGGAGCGGTTCAAGGATTATCCGGTGACTGTCGGCATGATCTCCCGCTTCCGGACGCCGAAGGAGCAGAAGAGCATTCTGGCCGATCTGGCCGCCGGCAAGGTGGATGTCATTATCGGCACCCACCGGCTGCTGCAGCAGGATGTAGCGTTCAGGGAGCTGGGGCTGATCATCGTCGACGAGGAACAGCGCTTCGGCGTGGCCCACAAGGAGCGGCTCAAGAAGTTCCGGGCTACGGTGGACATCATGACCCTGACGGCCACCCCGCTCCCCCGGACCCTGTACATGTCCATGATGGGAATCCGCGACCTCTCCATCATCGCCACCCCGCCGGTGGACCGCCTGGCCATCAAGACCTTTGTGGCCCGCTTCAATGAGGAGCTGATCCGCGAGGCGGTGATGCGGGAGCTGCGCCGAGGCGGCCAGGTCTTCTTCGTCCATAACCGGGTGCAGTCCATCGGCGTCATGGCCGAGCATCTGGCCACCATCGTCCCTGAGGCGAAGATTGCCGTGGCCCACGGCCAGATGAAGGAGGGGGAGCTGGAGAAGGTCATGCTCGGTTTCATGCATGGCGAGACGAACCTCCTCCTCTGCACCACCATCATCGAGTCCGGCCTGGACATCCCCAGCGCCAACACCCTCATTGTCAACCGGGCCGATGCCTTCGGCCTGGCCCAGCTCTACCAGCTGCGGGGCCGGGTGGGACGCTCTAAGGTGCGGGCCTTTGCCTACTTCCTTATCCCGGCCGAAGGGGCCATTGCGCCGGACTCCCGGGAGCGGCTCAAGATCCTCCAGGACATCTCCGAACTGGGGGCCGGCTTCCGCATCGCCACCCACGACCTGGAGATCCGCGGCGCCGGCGACATCCTGGGGGCCAAGCAGTCGGGCCAGATTGCCGCCGTCGGTTTCGAGCTCTTTACCGAGCTGCTGGAAGAGAGCATCCAGCGGCTCAAGGGGGAGGAGCGCCTGGAGCAGGTGGAGCCGGAAATCAAGCTGCGCATTCCGGCGTTCATTCCGGAGGATTTCGTCAAGGATGCCAACCAGCGGCTGGTGCTCTACAAGAAGCTGACCCAGGTGGCCAGTGAAGCGGAGATCGAGGAGATCAACGCCGAGCTGCTCGACCGCTTCGGCAAACCCCCGCTGGCGGTAGAGTACCTGCTGGCGGTGATGAAGCTGCGGCTGCTCTTCAAGCAGGTGCTCATCCTTGAAGCCGAATTCGACGGCAAGCGGCTGGTGCTGTCATTCCACGAAAAGACCCCGGTATCCCCGGACCTGATCATCGGCCTGATCCGGAACCAGCCGAAGAAATATCAGTTCACCCCGGACTTCAAACTGACTGCCGAACTGAGCGATACCGGCTTTGACGGCGTACTGCTGGAAGCCAGAAATCTCTTGAAAAAACTGGGATGTATATGCTAATTTTCATAAGTTATTATCGACGATTCAAGGAGATTGACGTGACTGGACGCAACGTAACAAGGGCCGCCGCGGCGGCAGTATGCATGATGGCACTTTTCGGCTGCAGCGGCAAGAAAGAGACCGAGACAGCAAAAGATAGCAAACCCACCGGGCCGGTACTGGCAGAGGTTGGCAGCACCAGTATCACTGTTGATGCCTTCAAGAAGGAGATGGAGAACCTTCCCCCCTACCTGAAGCCGATGACCGAAACCGCCGACGGCAAAAAAGAGATGCTGGAAACCATGATCATCCGCGAGCTGATCATTCAGGAGGCTGCCAAGGAGGGGATCGAAAATACCCCGGCAGTCAAGGAGAAGCTTGAAGAGCTGAAAAAGCGCCTGGTTGTGGAAGCATTCCTGAAGAAGAAGGTTGAGGAGCAGGCCAAGATCAGCGACGAGGAGCTGAAAAAGTTCTACGAGCAGAACAAGGACAAGTTCAAGACCGGCGACCAGGTAAAGGCCAGCCATATCATCGTCAAAACCGAGAAAGAGGCCAAGGATCTGCTGGCCCAGATCAAGGCAGGCGGTAATTTCGAAGAACTGGCCAAGAAGAACTCCACTGATGGCGCCGCTTCCAAGGGTGGCGATCTCGGCTGGTTCAGCAAGGGTTCGATGATTCCTGAATTCGAGAAGGTTGCTTTTGCCATGAAGGAGGGTGATATCTCCGGCGTGGTCAAAACCAAGTTCGGCTACCATGTAATCAAGCTGACCGGCAAGCGCGCTGCCGGCGCCCGCAGTTTTGAAGATGTCAAGGACCAGATCAAGGCCTCCTTGCTCCCGAACAAGCAGCAGGAGGTTTTCCAGAAGCTGAAGGATGATCTCAAGAAAAGCGGCAAGTTCACCATCAAGGAAGATGTCCTGAAAGGGCTCGGCGGGGCACCGTCCGAGGCCAAAAAACCCGAAGGTGACGCCAAGGTTCTCCCTGCCCAGCCACCTGCTCCGGCCGGGGCAAAACCGGCAGAGAAAAAATAGTCTGATAACAAGGCCGGCTAACACCGGCCTTTATTTATCCAGAGGCAGCTCATGCGCATTACTTCCACAACGATCTTTTTGCTTGTCACCCTTTTCCTCACCACGGCTTCAGCCGCAGAGTTGATCAGCGGCATTGCTGCCATCGTCAATGATGACATCATCACCATCTACGAAGTGAACCGCGAATATGCAGCCGCACTGCAGGAAGAGGAAAAAAGAACCGGCCAGCCTCTCTCTAAGGAAGCAGTGAATACCCTGAAGAAAGACATTATTAATGCCCTGATTGACAGAAAACTCATCAAGCAGAAGATCAAGGAGTTGAACATCGTCGTCTCTGAAGAAGAGGTGCGCCAGTCAATCGAGGATGTGAAGAAACAGAACAAGCTGAGCCAGGAGGCCCTGGCATCGGCCCTGCTGGCCCAGGGACTAACCTTTGACCAGTACCGGGCGCAAATCAAGGAGCAGCTGGAACGACTGCGCCTGATGAGTCAAGAGGTAAAATCCAAGATTCAGGTTGGGGAAAAGGAGGTTCGTGATTACTACGATGCCAACCTCGGCCAGTACACGGAAGAACCCACCTACCGCGCCCGTCACATTTTCCTGAAGATTGACAAGCAAGCGACCAACGAGGAGATCAAGAAGATCATGCTGAAAGCTGCCAATGTCATGGCAGAAGCCGGCAGTAGCGCCGATTTTGCGGAGCTGGCCAAAAAATACTCCGACGACCCCGGCGCTGCCAAGGATGGCGGCGATCTCGGCACTTTCAAAAAAGGGGACATGCTCCCTGAAATTGAAACCGCCGTCCTGGCCATGAAACCGGGAGAGATCAGCGAGCTGGTTACCAGTTCGGCCGGTTTCCACATCATCAAGCTGGAAGAAAAGATCGCCGGCAAGGTGAAGCCCTTTGAAAGCGTCAAAGGGCTGATTGACGACCAACTCTACCGGAAGAAATCCGAAGAACGCTTCAAGCAGTGGGCCGAAGACCTGCGGAAGAGCGCCTCCATAGAAATCAAAAAGTTACCGTAAATCAAAGACCTGCTTCTGCCAGCTCTTCAGCCAGCGTCTTCTGCCTGGCGCTGAGCGATTCCGGCACGGCAACTGTCACCGTCACAAAGAAATCACCCCGCTCAGCCCCCCCTTTTTTCGGAAAACCAAGCCCTTTGAGCCGGATTTTTGTATCCGGCTGGATACCTGCCGGGGTCTTGATCCGCTTGACGCCGTCAAGGGTCGGCACCTCCAGTGAGCCCCCCAGACAGGCCTGACTGAAGGGAATCTGCAGCTTGCAGAGGATGTCAACGCCATCTCAGGAGTACCTGGAGTCCTCCCGCAACGAGACATTCAGATAAAGGTCTCCGCTGGGGCCGCCGCCGATGCCAGCACCACCCTTGCCGGCATCGATACCGGCGCCAAGCTGCGGCTTGCCGGCAGGAATCCTGACCGCAACCTCTTCGTTCTTACCATCCCTGTTGTAGGCGACCCGCTTTTCCCCGCCGTCAAAGGCCTCCTGAAAGCTGATCACCAGCGCCATCTCGAAGTCCTGACCCTTGCGGCTCATGCTGCGGCCGCCCCCCTGGCGAAAACCACCCCCCATGCCGAAAATTCTGGAGAAGATGTCGTCCGAACCGCCCAGATTGAACTCGCGAAAGATGTCATTGGCATTGAAGCCGCGGAAGATATCCTCCTGGGAGTAGCGCTGATGGAACCCGGCCGAGCCGAACTGGTCGTACTGGGCTTTTTTCTGCGGGTCAGACAGGACCGCGTAGGCCTCGTTGATCTCCTTGAAACGGTCTTCCGCCTTCTTGTCGCCCGGATTCTTGTCCGGATGGTATTTCACCGCCAGCTTGCGGTAGGCTTTTTTTATCTCTTCCGGCGTCGCACCTTTTTTGAGCCCCAGAAGTTCATAATAGTCCTGTTGTGCCACGATATGCCTCCAGTTGTGTTTGTAGAGAATCTAATCACTGCCTGCCCGGCTGTCAATCATTGGTCACGGCTTAGGATTTTTTTCCGCCTTTTTTGACACAGCAGACAGAGTTTCTGGTATATTTCCGAAGTTGTCACACAATTGTTACAAACAACTCAAACATTCATCACCTTCAAAAGGAGACACCCACATAATGTTCGGATTAATCCCGAAAGAAGAGAAGTTTTTCCAGATGTTCCAGGAAATGGGGGGCATCATCGTCGAAGGGGCCAAAGCCCTCAAGGACATGCTGGACAACTACTCCGATCCTGCCGCCAGTCAGAAGGCCATCAAGGACATCGAACACCGTGGCGATACCAAGACTCACGAAATCATCAAGAAGCTCAACAAAAGCTTCATTACCCCCTTTGACCGGGAAGATATCTACTCCCTGGCCTCGGCACTGGACGACATCCTCGACCTGATTGACGCCTCTTCCCAGAGGTTCGTCATGTACAATGTGGAGTCGTCTACACCCGAAGCCAAAGAGCTCGCCTTCCTGATCCTCAAGGGTGCCGAGGCCATCAACCGGGCGCTGCATGTTATCGGCGGCAAGCTTGAGCCGATTGCCGAGTACTGCGTTGAGGTCAATGCCTTGGAAAACGAGGCAGACCGGGTCTGCCGCGAAGCGGTCAGCCGGCTGTTTGATGAAGAAAAGGATCCGATCCAGCTGATCAAATGGAAAGAAATCTACGAAACTCTCGAAAAAGCCACTGACAAGTGTGAAGATGCCGCCAATATCCTGGAGAGCGTGGTGGTGAAAAATGCCTGATGTAGCACTAGTCATGCTGGTGCTGGTCATTGTGACGGCACTGATTTTCGACTATGTAAACGGTTTTCATGATACTGCCAACGCCATTGCCACCAGTGTCTCTACCCGGGCGCTGTCGGTAAAATCAGCCATCTGCATCGCCGCGGTGCTTAACTTTGCCGGCGCCATGGTCTCAACCAAGGTAGCTTCTACCATCGGCAAAGGGATCGTGGATCCGGCCTGCATCACCCAGATGATCGTGCTCTCCGGCATCCTCGGCGCCATTATCTGGGATATCATCACCTGGTACTACGGCCTGCCATCTTCATCATCCCACGCCATAGTAGGCGGACTCATCGGTGCTGTCGTCGCGGGCACCGGCAGTTTTCAAGCCCTCCAGGCTGCCGGGGTCAAGAAGATCATCCTGGCGCTGATCATCTCACCGGTGCTGGGAACGGTGATCGGCTTTATCTTTGTAGTGTTTTTCACCAACCTGGTTAAAAAGGGCTCTCCCTACGGGGTCAACAAGGGGTTCCGCCGGATGCAGGTGCTGTCGGCCTGCTTCATGTCCTTTTCCCACGGCACTGCCGATGCCCAGAAATCCATGGGTATCATCACCATGGCGCTGTTAAGTTACGGCGTGATCCCAGCTTTTGAAGTACCTCTCTGGGTCAAGCTGGCCTGCGCCACGGCCATGGCCATCGGGACTGCTGCGGGGGGCTGGCGAATCATCAAGACGGTGGGACGGGATTTCGTCAAACTGCAGCCGCTGACCGGCTTCAGCGTCGACAGCGCAGCGGCAACGGTCATCCTGAGCGCCTCGGCCTTCGGCCTGCCGACCAGTACCACCCATGTCATCACCTCTTCAATTCTCGGGGTGGGGCTCTCTAAAAGGATCAATGCGGTCAACTGGGCCATAGCCGGCCGGATTCTGACCGCCTGGGTGCTCACCATCCCGGCGTCGGCAGTCGTGGCCTACGCCTGTTATCTGCTGATGTCACCCTTTCTCGGCAAGTAAACCTGCAGCGGCCAGCCACTTGTGCAGCCGCTGCAGACCTTCCTCTATAGTCACTTCCGGTTCATAACCAAGATCGCGTCTGGCAGCAGAAATATCAAACCAGTGGGCTGTTGACAGCTCACTGGCGACAAAACGGGTCATTGGCGGCTCACCGGCCAGCTTGAATGTCCCCCAGAGCCATTCGCACACAGCTCCGATCACCCTGGCGGCAGCGGGCGAAATCTCACCTGTCACCGGCGGCAGGCCGGCCGCGGCCAGAATGCGGTTGACCATTTCCCAGAGAGGCAGCGGTTCGCCGTTGGAGATAAAATATGCCTTGCCGCTGATGGCGCTGCCGGGAGCAAGCCTGTCAGCAGCCAGCAGATGGGCCTGAGCGGCATTATCCACGTAAACGGTATCCACCAGGCAGGGGCGAGTGCCGATCCGCTTCAGCCTGCCAGCCTTTGCCTTGGCAATGATGCGCGGCACCAGGTGATTGTCCCCCGGCCCCCAGATCAGGTGCGGCCGGAGCGAAACCGTTGCCAGCTGGGGCGAATTTGCCTCCAGCACCAGCTTTTCCGCCAGCATCTTGGTTTGGGGATAGTGGGTCTTGTAGCTGGTCGGATAGGGGAG
>VEOV01000007.1 GCA_012026855.1 Geobacter sp. | reverse complement strand
GTATGGACATCTCTACAGTTGCGTAGGCGGTGATCATGATCACCGCCTACGCAACTGTAGAGATGTCCATACAGGCCCTGCGCAAGGGGGCTTACGATATGCTGACCAAGCCGTTCGAGCCTGAAGAGCTGCTCTATCGTGTCAAGAATGCCTTGACGCAGACCGACCTGATTGAGGAAAACCGTGAGCTCAAGGCCGAGTTGGCGGGTAAATTCAGCTTCGATAATATTGTTGGCGCTTCCGCAGGGCTCAAGTCCGTGCTGGAAAAGGTAGAAAAGCTGGCCATCAGGGATACTTCCGTGCTGATTACCGGGGAGTCGGGAACAGGCAAGGAGCTTATCGCCCAGGCGATCCACTATAATTCCCCCCGCAAGGGGAAGCGTTTCGTGGCGATCAACTGCGGCGCGCTCCCCGAATCCATCCTCGAAGGTGAGCTGTTCGGTTATAAAAAGGGTGCTTTTACCGGCGCGAAGGAGAACCGGGCCGGACTGCTTGAAGCTGCTGATGGGGGCACTCTTTTTCTTGATGAGGTAGGCAACCTGCCGATGAATGTCCAGAAAACTCTGCTCCGTTTTCTGCAGGAACAGGAGTTTCTCCGCCTGGGTGATACCGTGCCGACCAAGGTGGACGTGCGTATCCTGTCGGCAACCAATTCAGATCTGAAGCTGGCCGTGAAGAATGGTGCCTTCCGCGAGGATCTATATTACCGGCTCAATGTGGTGAATTTGCATCTCCCCCCCCAGAGAGAGCGGCGCAGTGATATTCCGCTGTTGGCAGCGCACTTTATCTCACTGCAGAACAGCAAGTTCGGCATCAAGGTAAAAGGTCTTGATTCAGAGGCTTTGGCGGCAGCAACCCAGTATGACTGGCCGGGTAACATCCGCGAGATGAAAAACGTTATTGAAGCATGTATGGCCATGGAGAGTGCCGATTATCTCACCCTGTCGGTTCTGACCCAATTCATCGAAATGCCGACAGAGATTCATTCGCCGACAGGGGAAGATTCTGTGGAAGGTGAATACAGTGTGGCAATGGCCCGCTTTGAGGCGGAATACCTGAAGGGCCTTCTTGCCCGTTATTCCTGGAATGTGGATGCCGCTGCCCGCGATGCCGGGATGAACATGGCGACCATGTACCGGAAGATAAAGAAATACTCCCTCAAGCGGGATTGATGGTTTTTGTTTTAAGTTTGGCTGAATTTTGCTATAAGCAGTCTGCAGTTTTGAATGTTGCCAGTATCTACCAGCGTACAGGGGATTGCTGCTGATGTATAAAACCAGGCAGAGAGCCGCGGTAGAGATGGCCGGACAGCTCGGAGCCGATGCCCTTTTGGTTGTCGGGCTTGTATCCATAAGATACCTTTCCGGTTTTACCGGGAGTGAAGCCACCCTGTTCATTGCGGATGAGAGTGCGTTACTGCTTTGTGACTCCCGCTACACGCTGCAGGCTTCTGCCGAAGCTGACAGCTGCAGGGTTGAAGAGTACAAGGTCAAGCTCGATGGTATTGCGGCGGCAATCAGGGGGGCAGGTTGCCGCAGGCTGGCATTCGATGCCGAAAAAACGGCGGTCTCCTTTTTTAACAGGCTTTCTGCGAAGCTGCCTGAAGTGGAGTTCGTGCCCCTTGCAGATCAGCTTGATCGTCTCAGGGCGGTAAAAACCGCTGATGAAATACTGCGGGTGGAAAACAGCGCAAAGCTTGCATCTACTGCCTTCAGAGAGTTGCTGCCGCTGATAAGGCCGGGCGTTTCGGAGCGCTTTCTTGCCGTGGAGCTTGAGATGTTGATGAAGCGCTCCGGGGCTGAAGACAAGGCGTTTGATTTCATTGTGGCTTCCGGTGAGCGCGGCGCACTGCCACACGGGGCAGCTTCCGAGAAACTGATCAGTTCTGGCGAGCTGGTGACCATTGACTTCGGTGCCCGCTGCAACGGCTATCACTCCGATGAAACTGTGACCGTGGCGGTTGGCAAGCCGGATGCGACTCTTCTGGGAATCTACCGTATCGTCAAGGATGCCCATGACATGGCCATAGCCGCCATCAGGCACGGTGCCGAGTGTCGCGCAGTGGATGCCATTGCCAGAGAGCACATCGGCAGTTGCGGTTATGGCGATAATTTTGGCCATGGCCTTGGCCATGGCGTCGGTCTCGAAATACATGAGAAACCTGTCTTCTCTCCGCGCAGCGATGATGTTCTGCAAGAGGGGATGATCGTTACAGTCGAGCCGGGAATTTATCTTCCTGGCATAGGTGGGGTGAGAATAGAAAGCCTCTTGCTGGTTACTGCCGACGGCAGCAGGCTGCTTGGTGGCGTAGACAAGGAAATTATTTTCTGCTGACGCAGAATTTTATCAGTATTAAAAAAGGAGATAATAAGCATGGATATCAAGGATCTTAAAGTTCTAGTCAAAATGATCACCGAAACAGATATTACCGAGTTCGAAATGGAAAGTGGCGAAGAGAGGATTTTTCTCAAGCGTGGCACTGAGCAGCAGATCGTTCAGTATCAGGCTGCTCCAGCCCCGGTTTATGCCGCTCCGCAGGCGATTGCTCCGGCGACCGCTGCCGCCGCTGCCCCTGCAGCAGCTCCGGCTGCTGCAGAAGAGAAGGGTGAGCGGATTGCCTCGCCGATCGTAGGTACTTTCTACCGCGCTCCTGCTCCGGATGCCGCACCGTATGTCGAGGTCGGTCAAGTTGTCGAAAAAGGCCAGGTTCTTTGCATTGTCGAGGCAATGAAGCTGATGAACGAAATTGAAGCTGAATTCCGCTGCAAGATTGTCAAGATCAGCCGTGAGAATGCCGAGCCGGTTGAGTACAATGACACGCTGTTTATCGTGGAAAAACTCTAGAGATACCATTCTCACAGGAGAAATTACGAATGTTTCATAAAGTTCTTGTTGCCAATCGCGGCGAAATTGCCATGCGTATCATCCGGGCCTGCAAGGAGCTCGGCATAAAGACTGTTGCCGTTTACTCCACAGCTGACAGGGACTCTCTCCATGTCAAGCTTGCCGATGAGAGTGTCTGCATTGGTCCTCCGCAGAGTATCAACAGTTATCTGAATATCAATGCCATTATCAGTGCTGCCGAGCTGACTGATGCCGAGGCAATTCATCCCGGTTACGGCTTCCTTTCGGAGAATGCCAATTTTGCCGAAATCTGTGAAAATTGCGGCATTAACTTTATCGGGCCGAATTCGTCCAGCATGCGGGTCATGGGTGACAAGATCAGTGCCCGGCAGGCAGTCATCAAAGAGGGCGTTCCCATTCTCCCCGGAACCAAGGAAGGGGTCAAGGACGTCAGTGAGGCTGTTAAAATAGCCAAGGAGATCGGCCTGCCGGTAATCATCAAGGCTACTGCCGGCGGTGGCGGTCGTGGCATGAAGATCGTTCACTCACCGGCAGCTCTGCCGAATGCATTTGCCACTGCACGGGCAGAGGCTCAGGCAGGTTTCGGCAATCCTGAGGTCTATATTGAGAAATATTGCGAGCAGCCGCGTCACGTTGAAATCCAGATCCTGGGCGACAAGCATGGCAACGTGATTCATCTTGGAGAGCGTGACTGCTCCATCCAGAGAAGGCACCAGAAGATCATCGAGGAGGCGCCGTCAACGGTCAGCACTCCCGCTCTGCGTCAGGCCATGGGTGATGCAGCTGTCCGGGCGGCAAAAGCTGTCGGCTACTACAGCGCCGGTACGGTCGAGTTCCTGGTTGACAAGCATAACAACTTCTACTTCATGGAAATGAATACCAGGGTGCAGGTTGAGCATCCGGTTACCGAGATGGTTACCGGAATAGACATCGTGCGTGAGCAGATTCGCATTGCCTATGGCAACAAGCTGCGCTACAAGCAGGGGGATATCAAGATCAACGGCCACTCCATCGAGTGCCGCATCAATGCCGAAGATCCAGTCAAGTTTACCCCTTGTCCCGGCAAAATAACTTCATACCATACCCCCGGCGGATTGGGAGTTCGGGTTGACTCATTTGTCTACGATGGCTATAATGTAGTTCCACACTATGACTCACTGATTGCCAAGTTGATTGTTCATGCCGAGACCCGTGAGGATGCCATCCACAGGATGGCCAGGGCGCTTGATGAGTATATGATCGAGGGAATCAAGACAACAATTCCGTTTCACAAACAGATTATGGCAAACAAGGACTTTATCGAGGGGAACATCGATACAAGTTTTCTGGAAAGAATCGTTCTGGAGTAGACTATGGATCATCCCGATGAGCTGCTGTACAGCAAGGAACATCTCTGGATCAGAGTTGAAGGTTCAAAGGCGGTTATTGGCATTACCGATTATGCCCAGGAGAAGCTCGGGTCAATCAGTGCCATAGAACTTCCCGATGCCGGTGACGACCTTGATCAGGATGATTCTTTCGGTTCTGTTGAGGCCCGCAAGACGGTCGCAGACCTTTATGCTCCGGTAAGCGGGCAAGTGGTAGAGGTAAATGGAGAAATTGCTGATTCGCCCGAAATAATCAACGATGATCCCTATGATGGCGGTTGGCTTCTGGTGGTTGAGATGTCTGATCCGGAAGAGCTGAAGCTGCTTATGTCAGTAGATGACTATCTTGAACAGACTGAGGTGGAAGAAGAGTAGTTTTTGACTATTATCCTGATAAAGGGCGAGATATATTCTCGCCCTTTTTTATTTCCGGAGTATGAATATTGCTGCGCATCGGCGAAATAAGCTATCTTAATTGCACCCCTATATTCTCTGTTCTGAAAAGCAGATTTAGGGATGACCACTATACCTTTGTTTCCGGCACTCCTGCAGAACTCAACGAGTTGCTGCGCCGGGGTGAAATTGATCTCTGCCCCTCTTCTTCCATCGAGTATGCCCGCAATCATGATTCATATGTCATCCTTCCTGGGTTGTCGATCAGTGCCGAAGGCCCTGTCAAGAGCGTAATGCTCTTTACGAGACGGCCGATAGAAGAGCTGGACGGTGCGACCGTTCTGCTTACCAGCGAATCAGAGACATCGGTGGCCCTGGTAAAAATCCTGCTGTCACGGATGTACTCCCTGCAGAACAGTTTCTGCCGGGCCGAGCCGGGATGTGTCACCCTTCAGAATCAGTGTGACGCGCTGCTGCTAATTGGTGATGCGGCACTCAAAACTTCTGGCGAGGCTAGCGGTTGTTATGTTTACGACCTTGGTGAACTCTGGTTTAAGTTTACCGGATTGCCATTTGTCTTTGCTTTATGGCTACTGCGCCGTGATGCGCTTGCTCATGATGGTGCTGCAGTCAAGCTGCTCCATGAACGGCTTGTTGCTGCAAAGCTGATTGCAATTGATAATTATCGGCAAATTGCTGATTCTTTAGAGAAAAAAGAGTGGACAACCAGCGAGTTTCTGACTGATTATTGGCAGACAATTTCTTATGAACTCACACCAAGGCATGTTGAGGGTTTGCGTCTTTTTTACTCATATGCTGCAGAGCTTTCGTTAACACCATGCAAACCTCCCGTAAACTTACTCGGAGATCTGGGGCAGTATGAATCGAGCGTCTGATATATTCTCGTGGACGGAGTCACTCAGCCGGCGTTTTACCGAACGTGGCGTGGCCCCGCATTCACCAGAGCAGCGTGTCATTGAGAGCCGCTCCGAGCGAATCAGACTTGTGGCGCTGGTTAGATGGGTTCTGCTTGCCGTTCTGGCGCTCTATGCTGCCTTGGCTGCAAGTACATTTTTGCTGAGCAGCTATGGGTTTTTTCTGACTACTGAGCAACTTTTGCTGCTGGGAATAATTGTCGCAGTAGTCGTAATTTACAACCTGGCCTGCAATCTGAAGAGTGACCTGCTCGCCGGATACCGCTATTCCTGCCATTTCCAGATTCTGCTTGACCTGCTTGCTGTTACAGCTCTTATCCACTGCAGTGGCGGGGTGTCAAGCTGGTTCTGGCCAATCTATATGATTGTAACCCTGGAGGCGGCCTATCTGCTGGATAACCAGCGTGATGTCTGGATGTTGGGGGTTGTCGGCTGGGCACTCTACAGTCTGCTGATTACTGCCGAGTATTCCAAGATGATCATTGCGGTCCAGATGCCCTTTGTTGAAGATGCATTGCGCCATAATGGACACTTCATGCTTCTCATGGCCCTCTGGGTGTTGATCACCAATGCGGTCACTGCCATCATTGCAAATTTCCTGATGTCTGTCATCAGGCGTGAGAACTCTCTTGTCAGGGAAAACGAGGAACGGCTGCTCGGCTTCATAGATAATGCCAATGATCTGATCCATTGCATTACCCTGGAAGGGAATATTCTCTTCATGAACAGCGCCATGAAAAACTCGATTGGCAGCATGACAGAATCATCCGATGTCATCGGTTTTTTGGGGCTGGTTACGACAAACACCCGGGAGATCGCTGCGCGCGAGCTTAACAAATGCCTGGGAGGCAAGAAGACAGAACCGTTCGAGCTTGCTTTCAAGGGGGGGGACGGGCAGGAGATCTGGGCAGAAGGGAATCTGACCTGCAGCTTTAAGGATGGCCAGCCGGCGCTTCTCTGGGGCATCTGGCGCGATGTGACGGAGAGAAAGCGTGCACAGGAACGCCTGTTCAGTCTTGCCCATAATGACAACCTTACCGGACTTCCCAACAGAATCCTCTTCCGTGACCGGTTGCGGCAGTCGATTGCCTATGCGAACCGGTTGAAACGGTTCTGTGCTCTTCTCTTCCTTGATCTGGACCGGTTCAAGATAATCAATGATTCCCTTGGTCATCCTGTCGGCGACCGGTTGCTGCAGTCGGTTGCCAAGTCGCTCCTCGCTTCCGTAAGGGAGGTTGATACGGTCGCGAGGTTTGGCGGCGATGAATTCACCATTGTGGTGAGCAATCTAGAGCGGCCGGCAGATGTTGAAGTCGTTGCGGCAAAAGTGCTTGAATCACTGCAGAAGCCCTATTTGATTGACGGCCATGAGTTGTTCGCCATGGCGAGCATCGGCATCAGCATTTATCCTGAACATGGCGAGGACATCGATGCCCTGATCAAGAAAGCAGATATCGCCATGTATGAAGCAAAGGGGCAGGGTGGAGACCGTTACCTTGTTTACGATTCTTCCATGGATCAGAACTCGCACAAACGGCTGCTTCTTGAAAACGGTCTCCGGAAGGCGCTTATAAGGGACGAATTCAGGCTTGTCTATCAGCCAAAGGTGGATATTGTATCTGGGCAGATAACCGCCATGGAGGCCTTAATCCGCTGGGATCATCCTGAATTCGGGCTTGTCAAGCCGGATGAATTTATCCCTCTTGCTGAAGAGACCGGCATTATCGTCTCAATTGGGGAGTGGGTCCTTGACAGAGCTTGCCGGCAGAACATGGAGTGGATTACCCAGGGAGTGGCACAGATAAGGGTCGCCGTCAATATTTCCGGTTATCATCTGCAACAGGCCGATTTTGTGAGCCGTCTGGAGAAAATTGTTGCTGCTACCGGCATGCCGTTCGACCTGCTTGAAATTGAGATAACCGAGAGTGTCATCATGCAGAACCCTGATTTTACCATTGGTGTGCTTAATCAGATTCAGGCGATGGGGATAAATATCTCGGTAGATGATTTCGGGACAGGATACTCTTCACTGGCCCATCTGAAGCGTTTTTCTGTTAATACGCTGAAAATTGACAAAGCGTTTGTGAGGGACCTTGAGTCAAATCAGACGGACGCGGCCATTACTTCTGCAATTATTGCCATGGGGAACAGCCTGAACCTGAAGGTCATTGCTGAGGGGGTCGAGACGGAAGGCCAGTACACTTTCCTGCAGGAAGCAATGTGCGATGAAATCCAGGGGTATCTTATCAGCCGGCCGATTCCGCCGGAGAGGGTTGCCGGATTTATCAACTCCCGTGGCTGGATGGTCAGGAACCGTTCAAAGTAGGCCGGAACGCTTCTTTGTAAGATAATCTCTTACAATGTCTGCATGGTCAAAGCAGAGTTTATCCGGAATTTTATCCAGAGCAAAGACCGCAATCCCTTCGGCATCATCCCCTTCTTTGGGGGTTCCTTCACCTGTAGCTGCGAATACGGTCGAAATCGTATGAAGCCGCTTGTCTCTTCCTGGGTCGGAATAGCAGCCTAGCAGTCGGAGGTTGTCAATCCTGATTGAGGTTTCTTCCATAGCTTCGCGGCTGGCAGCATCTTCAAGCCGTTCGCCGTAATCAACAAACCCGCCTGGCAGAGCCCACCCTCTCGGCTCGTTTTTCCTCCTGATGAGAACAATGCCTCCTGCAACCTCAATAATGATGTCAACTGTCGGCACAGGATTTCTGTAGGCTTTGACGGCTGTGCCGCATTCAGGGCAGTCGTGGGTGGCAAATGACATGGTAGCCTCAATAAAAAAGGGGGGATCTGATCCCCCCTTTCATTCGGATATATGCGGGTTGTATTATTTTTTCTTTCCGGCAGCCTTCTTGGACGCTTTAAGTGGGTTGATCTTGAGATCTTCAGTCTTGATCTCCACTTTTACGTGAGTTGCAAAGTTGCAGATGCCGTTCTGCCACTTCTTTTCCGGAGCCGGATAAGAGTTGCAGACCCTGCCAATGGTGCCTTCGATAATTCTATCGCAACCTTCACAGTTATCTACAATAACCTGACATGAACCGTCAGAGAATACACATCCCTGTTTCCCCCAGAAAGTACACTCGCTGCCGGGAAGAACCGTTTGACACTGCATGAAGAAAGCCTCCTGTTCAATTTCCTTTGTTTTTCGACGGATTTTTACTATAGCGATTTTGTTGAAAAAAAGTCAACAGGAAAATCCAGCATCAACTTCAAGCGTCAGGATTATCCCTCTGCCGGCAGCTCAATGATGAATTTCGTCCCCTTCGGTTCATTGTCTCGCACCCTGATAAAGCCGTGGTGATCGGAAATGATGGTGTTCACTATGGCCAGGCCAAGCCCGGTGCCACTCTATTTGGTGGAGAAATACGGTTCAAAAAGTCTGGGTTTGTCTTCCCTGGAGATGCCATGGCCGGTATCGGCTACTGAGAAGCTGGCCAGTTTGAGTTCAGGGTTGTAATCTGTTGAGACATGAACGTCGCCGCCATTTTCGACAGCTGCGACGGCATTTTCCAACAGGTTTATGATAACTCTTTTTATCTGGTCTCTGTCAAGCATCAAATCAGGCAGTGCACTTGTTGCCGTGAAGCTGATATTAACCTGGCGGTGTGCTTCCGAATAGAGTGTGACAGCTTCAGCTATAATGCTGTTCAAAGAACACGACATCGGATGGGCCGCAGGCATCCTGGCAAACTGGGAAAATTCGTTTACCAGGGTCTTCAACTCCTCCACTGACCTGATAATGGTCGATGTTGACTGGTCAAAAACATTGTCATCATCGGTAAATCGGCTCAGATAACGCTTACGCAGACGTTGCGCAGAGAGTTGGATGGGAGTCAGCGGATTTTTTATCTCATGGGCAATGCGTCTGGCAACCTCTCGCCAGGCTGCCATTCTTTGCACTTTAAGCAGATGGGTAAGATCGTCAAGCACGGCTACCGTGCCAAGGAACTCGCCGCTTTCGTCTTTGAGAAGTGTCAGATTGATCTGCAGAGCTACC
Organism: Geobacter sp.; assembly: GCA_012026855.1. Taxonomy (GTDB): domain Bacteria; phylum Desulfobacterota; class Desulfuromonadia; order Geobacterales; family DSM-12255; genus VEOV01. Next base: position 2,905 of record VEOV01000007.1, on the reverse strand, counting down.
TTTCCCTCAGCCCCCTGAATTTCGATCTGCCTGTTGAGAATATCCTGCTTCTGCAGCACGATTTCGCGGAGCATATCCTTGACAATGTCCAGGTGGCCTGCTTCCAAGACGTCCTTGAAGTGACGGCCTGTAGCAGGTCCGGCACCAAGGTCGAGAAGTCGCTCAGCTGACCTGTTGATGGTGGTTATTATGCCATGACTGTCCGTAGAGATTACTCCGGCCGTGATATGGCTCAAGACAGTCTCCATGTATCTTCGCCGCCCTTCAATCTCAAGATTGCTGCGGCTCAAATCCTGGTTTGCATGGCGCAGGGCAAGCTGGTTGGTTCGCAGGTCAGCTGCCATTCTGTTAAACGAGCCGATCAACTGGCCTATTTCATCCTGACTTTCACCTCCGAGTTCTATGTCGAGATTGCCATCGGCAATCTGCCTGGTAGCATCTGCCAGATCCTGGATCGGGTCTGTCAGACTTCTTGCCAGATTGACCCCAAACCATACTGCGAGAGTGATGATGACAATTGTGATCAGGAGGAGAGTAAGAATGTAGGTTGTGGTGATCGGTTTCTTCAGGATCTTGAGTTGCCTGAACTCGTGGTAGGAGCTCGTTATCTCCTTCATTTTACTGACCAGGGAGTAGGGGACATAGTAGTTGACGACAACCACCCCGACGACATCTTTGTCGTTCCAGGTCGAAAATACAGGGACAATACCCCTGATCAGATCAGCTTTGCCGATTGAGTTGACTCTGCTCAGTTCTTTCCCTTTGAGTCCTCTATTAAGGTCTTCGGACGAAGGGCTGGTGAACTCCGAGACCGGCAGTTTGGGGTTGGCGGCCCGGACAAGCTCTTCCCGCTGGGAAGAGAATACTTCGACGACGCCGAGATTGTATTCTTTCTGTTTCTCAAGAATGAGCGCCTTCAGTGCCGGCTGGGTCTCGTCGTTCAGCAGTTTCCGATCTTTGATGAAGCGGCTTATCTGCTCGCCATAGTAGAGTGCATTGGCCGCAGAGTTTTTGTAGTAGGTCTGTGCCACCTCCATGGATTCATCAAGAGATGTTTCTATCTGTTTGTTGAACCAGTTCTGGATACTGTTGGAGATGTATCCTGCTGAAACCAGAAAAAGCAGCAGGGTGGGGAAGAGGGAGAGCGAAATGAACGCCAGTACCAATTTGGTTCTGAGCCTCGCTCCCATCTTGTTCATCTGCCGCTCTTTGAACATTTTGAAGATGTTTCTTGCCAGCAGGTAGGCAAAAAGAATGATCAGGAGGGTGATGATATTGATCATGCCGAAGATGGTTAGATTGGCCCCCATCGGCACTTCGGCACTGATTTTTGTGAGGTGTATCTGTGTCCCGATCAGGACGCTGATGAGCACCAGAGAAATGCCGATAATAATGCTTTCACGCTTTCTCTTGCGCTGCTCGTTACGGGGAGATGTGCTGTCGTCCTTGCGGCGCTTCAGATCCATCAAAGCCTGCCGGAGCGGATTATGCCGATAAGCCAGATCAGCCCGATCATGCAGGCGATCGAGTAACCGAGGAAGGCAAATAACGGAAATCCAAAAAGTTGTGGGCCTTTATTGACCTGCATGACAATGGATGAGCCAACGATAAGAGCGGCAATAATCAGGCTCGAAGAGAGCCGGTTTATGGAGCGATCCATGTCACGGGTAAATTGATCCAGTCCGCGATGCTCCAGGTCTATCTTGAATTTGTCACGGTTGATCCGGTTCAGAATCTCCTTGATATCCTTTGGGAGGGAGCGGATCAGATTGATGTAGGAGTTCATGTTGCCGATAATGCTTTTCAGGGCAGTGCCGGGAGACATCTTCTCCTTGATTTCCCGTTCCATCAGCGGCTTGAGATGGGTAATCATGTCAAAATCAGGGTCAAGCCGGCGCCCCATCCCCTCCATGAGCATGAATGCTTTTGCCAGCAGCAGCAGGTCAGGGTGGAACTTGATCCGGTAGCTGGTGATAATTTCAGTGAAGTCGACAAGCAGCTGGCCAACTTGCAGCTCCTGTAGTGAGAGTTCGTAGTACTTGTCGATGAACTCGGACAGGTCGCGTCGCAAGGCGCGGATATTGATACTGTCGGTTATATCCCCGGAGTAGATGAGCAGTGAGATCAGCTCTTCCACATCACGTTTCAGGATGGCCAGGAGGATGTCAGTAAGATACCCTTTCAGAAACGGGTCTATCCTGCCTGTCATGCCGTAGTCCAGCAGACAGATCACCTCACCGGGCAGGATAAGAATGTTGCCCGGGTGCGGATCACCGTGAAAAAAGCCATGCTGCAGCACCATTTTTACAAAAGCGTCGGCACCGCGCCGGGCAATCAGTTGCAGATCCATACCCGCATTGAGCAATGCATCGTTATCCGAGACCTTGATTCCATCGATATACTCCATGGTCAGCAGGGCCTTGGAGGTGACGTTCCAGTACACTTTAGGGAAGTAGAGGGTGGGATCGCCGGCAAAGTTTACGGCAAAACGCTCGATAGTGCGCCCCTCAAGGGAAAGGTCCATCTCACGCCTGATGGTTCTGGCAAGTTCACGGACCTGACCGGTGGGGTCGTAGATTTCGCTATTGGGGATATGCCGCTCCGCCATCAGGCCGAGCAGGGTCAGAGCTTCAATATCGGTTTCAACCTGCTCCTCGATCCCCGGCCTGCGAACTTTGACAACAACCTCTTCGCCCGAGACCAGGGTTGCACGATGCACCTGGGCGATTGAGGCTGCCGCAATGGGACGCGGGTCAAAAAATGAGAAAATTTCCGGGATGTCCCGGCAGAGCTCTTTTTTTATCTCTGCGGTGACTTCGTCAAATGAAAAAGGGGGGACATTATCCTGCAGTTTGGCAAATTCCACTACGTAATTCGGGGGGATGATGTCAGCACGGGTCGAGAG